>JAGQPD010000355.1 GCA_020426865.1 Planctomycetales bacterium | reverse complement strand
GGAATCCGCAGCGGAATCCGAAACCGAGCGCTTCACTTGTTTCGGGGAGGAATTCAAAGCTGGGATCGTTGATCGCCAGTTTTGACAACGCCTCGCGCAATTCTTCGAACTCCTGCCCGTCCGAAGGATACAATCCACAGTAGACCATGCGTTTGGGAGGTTGATAACCGGGCAATGCTGGTGCGGCCTTGTCGCCCGGGATGCTCACGGTGTCACCAATGTGTACGCCATCCAGCGATTTGATATTACAGATCAAGTACCCGACTTGTCCGGCCTGCAGCGAATGACACGGTCGCCGTTGCGGCGCGAATTGCCCCAATTCAATCACTTCGTGCGTTGTTCCGGCGCGCAGCAACTTCACTTTTTGTCCCTTTTCCACGCGGCCATTCATCACGCGAACGTAAATGATCGCCCCGCGAAAGGCATCGTAGTGCGAGTCAAAGACCATCGCCTGCAGCGGTGCCTCCGGATCTCCCTTCGGTGGCGGAACGCGATCGACGATCGCATCCAGCAACTCCTTGACCCCCACCCCCGACTTGGCGCTGACCCGGACAATATCCCGTACCTCCACCGCCAGCGTATGTTCCATTTCCAGCGCGACCTCGTCGGCCCGCTGCTGCACCAAATCGATTTTGTTGATGACCGGCACGATTTCCAGGTCATGCTCCATCGCGGCATAGCCATTGGCCACCGTCTGCGCCTCGACACCCTGAAAGGCATCTGCCAACAAAATGGCACCTTCACAGCAGGTTAGCGATCGAGAAACTTCGTAGTGAAAGTCGACATGCCCCGGCGTGTCGATCAAATTCAGTTCGTATGTCTGGCCACCCTTTTTGTATTGCATGACGACGGCACGGGCCTTGATCGTGATTCCCCGCGCCCGCTCCAGCTCCATATCATCCAATACTTGAGCCTTCATTTCGCGCTGGGTGATCGTGCCGGTGATCTCCAGCATCCGATCGGCCAACGTGCTCTTGCCATGATCAATATGGGCAACAATACAGAAGTTGCGAATATGCTTGATGTCAATCTTACTCATACATGTAAAGCCCGGGCGATTCCGGCAGCTCCGATATACCCTGCGTCACCGCCCAATTGGGCGAAATCTATCCGTGTGGTCTCCACCAATGTGGGAAAGGGAAGCCGCGCGAATTCAGCACGAATCGCACCGATGAATTCGCGGCCAAGCTGCGACTCCTCGCCGCCAAAGTCCATCGCCCCTCCCAATACCACGACATTGGGATCCACCAAATGTACCAACGTTACAATTCCAATCGACAAATAATGAGCACACTCGAAGATCACGTCGCGACAGAATTTGTCGCCGCGCTCCGCCTCTTCTGCCATCATCAGCGTCGTCAGCGTCTCACCCTCTTCCATCCGCTGCCGTAGTGACGATTCTGCACTGCCATCCAACAATTCATTCGCCCGTCGTACCACCGCCGTCGCACTGCAGTATCCTTCGAGGTGACCAGGCAACCCGCAGGGACAGATCCGCGCTTCCGGACTGCAGTCGATCATGATGTGCCCCACTTCGCCCCCGTGGCTGTGCTCGCCATCCAACGACCGACCCCCAATGATGATCCCTCCGCCAACTCCCGTCCCAAGCGTGACCATCACAATCGAATTGTGATCGCGACCCGAACCCGCCCAATATTCACCAAACGCCGCTGCGTTCGCGTCGTTGGCAAAACTGACCGGCTTCCCGCACTCCGCCCGCAACCGGTCCCGAATCGGATAGTTGCTCCAAGACGGCAAGTTATGAGGCGTCAAAAGGACCCCCGCTGCTATGTCCATCGTACCGGGCGTGGCAAGCCCCACCGCTCGCAACTCCTCGTAGCCCACACCTGTCTCGGCACACAGCCGTCGCAACTCAACCGCGATTCGCCGCATACCATCGTCCGGACCGCGGTCACTGTCGGTTACAATCTTGCTTTGCGAGATCGTTTGACCACCGTCGTCCACGATGCCAAACTTGATGTTCGTCCCCCCCACGTCCACTCCAGCAAAAAGCGGTCTTTGAGCCTCGTCGCGCGTCGTGGTGGGAGTTGCATTTGCCATAGCCGGACCAATCGTGGTGTGCTCCCCCCGCTTTCTAAGTACCGGTGGGGAACTGCTTGAGGGTAAACCCGCCAAGTATAGATATTCCACCGCCTCTCGGCAACTTCGAACGTCGAGCAATACTGCGAACCGACGGCTCACAAGCTTCGTGGCCCTGAATCTCAATTACCCGGCCACCCGCTCGCTCGCAGCCCCGTCGACGAAATGTCCTTACGAAACTCATGCTCGTCTACGGCATGGCAGATTGCCGCCAGCGGAGATGGCAGCCGCAAGTCGTGCAGCGTCGAAAAACCGGACGCAATCTGCCGGCCAAACACCAGGAACCGGCAGCCCTGCCGCTGAATCTCGTCAACGGCCTCCTTCAACGTCTGTCCTATTCTCGCGTAGTAGCTAGCATCCGCAACCCTCGCGATCGTATCCGCTCCGACCAGGAATAGACTGTTGGGAAAAAGTTGGGCTTTTTCCGGAAAAGTTGCTGCCGCTGTGATGAACAAGGGACGGACGCCCAAGAACTGGGCGACGCGGCGACTAATTTCAGCGTCGCCGAGCGGCGGTTTGTCGACGTTGACAATCGACATTTCAAACGCCACCGGCAACTCCAACCGCGTCGCAACCCACCCGGCGATTTGGCGGTGCCCGGCATGAAACGGATTGAAAGAACCGGGCAAGATCGCCATGTCGCGACATCCCCGAGCAGGCATCTCACCAACGACGACACGAGACTTCCGTTGCGTTCGGACGGAGTGCCAATCGAGTTGCCTGGTGTCTTCGTTCCTGGTGATTTCGTTCACATCACCATTGTAGCGGGTACCGAGAGGAGAACACCGTGGCGGTTGCCAACTAAGGACTAGCTGCGCGAATCGCTTTGTTTTCGCGAGTCAACAGTAACGAAGGCGGCAAACCGAGCTTCCAACTCGTCCAATTCCGGATCCATCCACAGGTCCACCTGTTCGACGATCGCATCATCCACGGGAATGTGTTGGGTGGGAATCTGACCCACGTAAGCAACATGGTGGCTATGGGGAGCGTGGGGGAACATCATCGTTTTTTCCTTGGTTCGTTACCCGGTTGTCGCCGACTGGTCCGTTTCGCTGCACCGCCTGAGGTACGGTCTGAGGTTGACCATCCGCCACCGCAACTGATGTGCCAATCGCTCATTCGGCTGCCCGGGGGCCGGGCACTTGGCGGTTGGGAAGGGATTCAATCTGCAGTTCATTCGTTGTTTTGGCAAAAACCTTGTGGGCTCAAATGACTGATTGCTATTTTCCCTCGCGGGCGGCCAAATTGGCAGTTGTCGTCAAATTGCAACACCCTGATGCGCTATTTCAATACGCTTGCAAAAAACTTCTGGCTGAAACTCCAAGACTCTGCCGGGGGTAGCGAATCACTTACTAGGCATGTTCGTGAGTGGTCACGACGGGGCACATTGCCCGGCCAAGCCAAGTGAGAGTGGGGGCAGGTCGCAGACGGCCGACTGCCACAGTGATCCGGGAGGTAATTGAAAATGGTTAAGAAAGCGCTGTTTTTGGTCGGAGGCTTCGTGCTGCTGATAGGGATGATGTTCGGTCGTGACGCCTTCAGTTATGCACGGACGTCGATGGGTTGGGTGAAGGACTCGGTGAAGAACTCGGTACCCGTAGAATTTGAGATTGAGCGAGCGCGGAAGGCGATCACGGAGCTGCAACCGGAGATTCGTCGCAACATGCATGTGATTGCGAAGGAAGAGGTGGAGGTGGAGCGATTGAACGAGCAGGTCGCACGGTTGGAGAGCCGTTTAACGCAGGACCGCGACAACATCATGGAGATGAAGGCGGATTTGCAGAAGGGGGGCGACCACATCTATTACGCGAGTCGTCGTTACACGTCCAACCAGGTGCGTACGGACTTGGCGGCTCGTTTCGAACGTTACAAGACGAACGACGCCACACTCAATCAGCTGACAAAGGTCCTGGAAGCTCGCCGCAATGGTCTAGACGGTGCTCGCGAGAAACTGGACGAGATGCTCTCGATGCGTCGTCAGTTGGAGGTAGAAATCGCCAACTTGGAAGCTCGTCAAAAGATGGTCGATGTTGCCAAGACGGCGAGCAGGTACCAGTTTGACGACAGTCAATTGTCACGCGTCAAGGAGTTGGTATCGGACATCCAGACACGGATTGAGGTGGAAGAAAAGCTGATGGCCGTGGAAGGTGATTTTCAGTACGAGATTCCGGTGGAACAGGTGGACGACGCGGACATCGAGCAACGGGTTGCTGAATACTTTGGCACGATTCGTCCAGAGGTGGCATCGGTGGCCGAACTGCATCCGTAGGATTAGCGGAACCGAATTGTGTGGGTAAATTGACGATGGATTGGGGCCCGCTAGGGAGCGGGCCTCTGCCATGGAGCCGAAAGCAGCAACTCGAGGATGAAGATGGTTTCATCACACTCTGGAGAGATGTCTGAAACGGTGATCTGGCAGGGTTTCGGGCAACCCGGCGGCGGATCAGAATGGAACAATGACGTGACGCAGTCGGGCGTGGGCCGACGGATGTTGAGTCGCGGGGGTTCGTCGCGATTGTTGAAACTCAGGGGCCATTCCGTGGGTACTACAGAATCGGGAAGACGATGTCAGCTGTGGGTGGACGCCGTGGGTGGCTTCCTGATGTGTTTCGCGGACCGCGTGGTGCTGGGGCAAGCGGTCCCGGATTCGCCGGCCGACGTGGCGATTATGGCCGATTTATCGCGGCAGCACGCGACGATTATCCGCCAAGGCGAGGATCACTTGTTGGAGGCACACGGCAAGGTTCGCGTCGAAGGGCGACGGATTTCGGAGCCGACGTTGCTGCGGGACGGGGATGAGATCGAGTTGGGTAGTGGAGTTTGGTTGCGATTTCGTCGCCCACATCCGTTAAGTTCCACGGCACGACTGGACCTGATCTCCCATCACCGATTGGAGCCGTCGACCGATGCGGTGTTGTTGATGAGCGGCCTATGTATCCTGGGGCCACGCGACTGCAACCACATCGTCTGCCGCGACTGGGAACACGAATTTGTGTTGTTTCAGTCGGGGCGCGGGAAGCTTTTTTGCCGTAGTGAAACAGAATTTGAAATCAATGGACAACTGACATCCGGCAGCGGGCCACTACCGGACGGGTCGCGAGTTTCCGGAGCCGATTTCGCACTTAGCGTGGAGGCGATGTAGACTATGGCTATTAAGTCTATGAAGACCAAAGCCGAACGTGCTTGTTGGCTGGAGGGAAAAAAGTGGCAGTGGCCGGGCCACCGATGGTGGTCGCCAGGTGGCGATGGTCAACCAATACTTCACCAACCAGGGGGCGAAGCCGTCGCGGGGCCACTTGCGATGGTTCGTGAGAAGATGAAAGATCCAGCAGGAACTTGGGGACACAACGGGATTCGCGGGGGCGGTCCCGACGTGGCCGACGACGATTTGGCGCGTCGCCGCAAAGGTCCTAAATTCACATTCGCTTCCGGCGAAAGACCACTCGATGGTTTTACTATCAAACGTGGCCTGGGGGTCGGCGGTTTCGGCGAAGTCTACTACGCCACGACCGACGCCGGCAAGGACGTCGCTCTGAAGCGCATCCAGCGCAACCTCGACGTTGAACTCCGGGGCGTACGACAGTGCCTGAATCTGAAACATCCCAACCTGCTGGCCTTGTTCGATATTAAATACGACGACCACGACCAGGCTTGGGTCGTGATGGAGTTCGTACCGGGCGAAAGCCTGCAAGATGTGATCCAACGCAATCCCAACGGTATGCCCCGCGATGAAGTTGAGCGTTGGTTCAACGGGATCGCTGCCGGTGTTGCTCACTTACATGATTGTGGCATCGTCCACCGTTTTCTGAAACCGGGCAATGTCTTCATGGATGGCCAGACGGTAAAGATTGGTGATTACGGTCTGTCCAAGTTCATTTCTTGCAGTCGCCGCAGCGGCCAAACTGAAAGCGTCGGCACGTTTCACTACATGGCGCCCGAAATCGGACGCGGTCGATACGGTAAGGAAATCGACATCTATGCTCTCGGTATCGTGCTCTATGAAATGCTCACCGGACACGTACCGTATGAAGGCGAGAGCACACAAGAGATTATCATGAAGCATCTGACGGCCGATCCGGATCTGTCGTTAGTGCCGGCCGAATGCCGGAGCGTGATTGCCAACGCGCTGGCGAAGGATCCGGAGAAACGTACGGCAAGCGTCAGCGAAATGGTCGCGATGCTACCACACCACACATCCATCGCCGCCGCCGACAAACAACAAGTTATTACGGCCGAGGTGGTACCGCACCCGGCGACGCCACCACGTCAGCTGGCGGGTCGTCATCCCAAGCATGACGAACCGATTGCCGCCGCAGTCGGCGAATTCTGGGCGTTCCTGCGACGCAGTTGGAATGAGGCCAATTTCGGAACTGCCACCAAATTCGTGTTGCTGACAGCGATCGTCGTCTGCCTGATGGTCAACATGAATTGGCTGATTCCGCTGGGAATCGTCACGTTCCTCGCTTATTGCGGCTATCGCCTATTGCGGGCCATGGTGCGTACGGCTCACAAACCATCCCCGCCCCGAACGCTTCGACAGCCTAGCGTGGCAGCGCGCCCCGTTGCCACACCCACTCCCACACCAACGACTCGGCGAATTACCAAAGCCGATGAGGAACGATACCTGCGCGCTCAACTGGCAGAAAAAAAGACATCCGAGCATGGTGCCGAACTGCTGGGGTCCTTCCTGTTGGCTGCCATGGCGGCAACGTTGATCGGCGTTGTCATGATCGTGTTTTCCTCGCACGGTCACTCCGGCCGATTGCTCGATTGGGCGCCGACGTATACCTGGATGACAATCAGCAGTACGCTTGCTGCTTGGGGCATCTTGACAATGACAAAACTTTGGAGCACTCGGTCAGGCGATCCGACACTACGTCGGTTCGCCATGTTGGGGCTTGGATTGGCGATCGGAGTCGCCTCATACGGATTGGCGGAATACTTGATGGTCAAGCCAGATTATGTTCTTCCCGACGACTTCATGATCGTCGATTCGTCCGACTTGCCAACCGCGCTGCATGCCCCCGATGGATCGCCCCGCCTCTTGGGATACCTGGGCTACTTCGGTTTGTTGTTCCTCGCATTTCGCTGGTGGCGGCAGACGGATCCGTTGCGAGTCACACGGTTAAGTGTCTTGGCCACGGCCGTGTCGGTCGTCGGCGCGATCGTGATCCACGGCTTTGTCCCGATGCCTCGCGGCTTTATGTTGGCCCTAATAACCGCCGTGGCAACTCAAGTTGCCGCCCCCTGGATGGACGACGATCGGCGCCGCGAGGCGCGCACAGCACTCACTGCGGAACAAAATAGGAGCTAAACAACGATGCAATCCACTTTGCAGCCCGACGTCGGCATCAGCGTCGTAGCATTACTGGTGATGCTCGCGCTCATCGCTTTCGCGGTTGGATCATTCATGTTGTTGTTCTTCCGAAGCACGCGGTCCTGGGGGATCGGTGGCCTGGTTGCGCTGGTTGGACTATTTACCACCGGACTACTCTTCACGTCGGTATTCTGGGTCCGAACGCAGCGTGTGGCTCAGCCGCGGTTTATCGCCGGAACCGAACAATGGCAGGATCACCAGCAGGGCGTATATCTGGCCCCACCACAATATTCTCGCATTGTTTTGCCGGTCGAGGCACCTCGAACCGTCCCTGCACCGACCCCACCCACGATGCCAATCGAATTGGTCGCCGAAGCGCCCGCGGTGGACGCCGCCGATTCACCGCCGAGCCATCCGCCAGTTGCCGAAATCACTGCTGACAGCCAGGCGTTTACGGATGCCGCGAGTGAAGTCCACGCGGAAACGGATCCGAACGGTCACGCCAGTAATCATGAAGACGTTGTCGCTGGTCGGGAATCTGCCAACAGTGCATCCGGGAAGGGCCCCAAATGGATCGATTGGTTGGCCGACTCCGTCGAAAGGTCGACACCACACCAATGGGAGAATGATCTGGTCATTGTGGTTGGATCGGGCCCGTGCGAAACAACCGCCGAATGCGATGCGGAGTTGAACCGGCAGGCTCATCTCGCTGCATTAACATTTGCCAAGTGGTTTCTTGCACAACGCCATCAAGACAGCCGCTGGGTCCATTTGGCCGATGACGTCGAAGTTCCCAGGATCGACTTCCACAACGACGTCTATGAACAGACCCATGATCTTGTAATTGCCGGCGAGTCGCATGTCATGCCGGTCAAGTACGCGCTGGTTCGGTTTTCAAAAACGTACCAGGGACGCCTGGACAATCTGTCGACCCAAACCTTACAGGCCAGTCGCTTGATGACACTGCTGATCGGCAGCGGCGTGGTCCTCGGTGGGGTCTTCCTTGCCTTTGGCTATCTGCAGATCAATCGATTCTCGCAGGGGAGTTACGCGGGTCGGTTGCGAGCGGCTTCGGGGGTCGCGATACTGGTATTGGTGGCTGCGGGTGTGTTGATGGCGCGTTGGATTCCCTGGATGTAAGACTTCGGGCGTTTCGCACCCGTTTGTCGTTCGCCAGGGAAACGGCGGTGGCCATGACGCCCCGTACGATTCCGGCAGTCTCACATCCACAATGCCTATCCAGCGAAATGGTAAAAGCCACATGTCCAGCGGTCGTGACACCGATTTGTTATTGATTGATCGTATACGCCAAGGAGATACACAAGCCTGGGATGACTTGATTGGACGCTACGAGGGACGACTGCTCGCCTTTTGCGACAGTCGCCTGCGTGATCGTCATGCCAGCGAAGATATCGTTCAGGAGACGTTTATCGGCTTTCTCAACAGCCTCCCCAACTACGATTCTCGGCGGCCGTTGGAGAGTTATCTATTCTCCATATGTGCACACAAGTTGACCGACCATTTGCGTCGCGAAGGTCGACGGCCCGCATTGCACATGTCCTCAACGGGCGGACCGGAATCGAGCCAAAACGCGTGGCAACTTCCCGGTAACTGCCGCCCCGCCAGCAGTATCGCTCGCAGCGGCGAACGTCGCGATTTGGAAGCCCAAGCGGTGACCGAAGTACTCGAGTCGCAAGTTGCTCGCTGGCAAGAACGTGGCGACTGGGTCAAATTGAAGTGCATCGAACTGCTGATCGTCCGCGGCCGTGCCAACAAAGACGTCGCCAACGATCTGGGAATTACCGAACAACAAGTTGCCAACTACAAGTTCGAGTTCCTGGCACAAATGAGAAAGGGGATCCAGCGATTGGGGTTGTCCGAGGAAGTTTTTCCCGAGCTGTGATCTGCCCCACGACTGTCCCCCTTCCATCCATTGTTAGAGAAAGCACGATCCATGAGCGAATACTTCACCGATCTTGAGTTAGAAGCGTACCTCGACGAGGCCCTTCCGGCCGACTTAATGACAAGCGTTGAGTCGGCTTTGCGCACCGATGCGACACTTGCACAACGATTGGTCACCGTTCATCAGCGGCGCGACAGCGGCGTCCATTCGCTGGGCGAAATATGGCGTCGCCACCGCGTTACCTGCCCCTCGCGCGAACAGCTTGGCGCATTCTTGCTGAAGGCCGTCGATCCCGATCTGGCCGACTATGTCCAGTTCCACGTCCAACAAGTCGGTTGCCGATATTGCGAAGCCAACTTGCAGGACCTGGGCCAACGCCACGCCAACAGTCAAGCTCAAGCGTCGCAAGCCCGCCGTCGCCGATACTTTGAGTCAAGCGCTGGGCTGCTGAGGAAATAACGACATCGCGATGCCTTACGTATCGATATTCATCCAGCACACGACGTGGTTCTCGTCGGTGCCGGACATCCACCCCCGCGTGGCCGGTCGTTTGCACTGCTCAGTCTGAGACGCAGGGACCGGCTTAGCGACTATCTTCTTCGAGGATTTCCATCAGTGGATCGACGGCTTCGCGAGCGGATGGACCGATCTGGCCGAGTGCTCGGGCGGCAGCTTTGCGGACGTTTTCGTTCGGATCACGTAGCGTTTCCACAAGTACCGGCACCGCTTCGCGCGCGTCCGGACCAATCCGCGCCAAGATCTGTGCTGCTTGCTCGCGGCGATACGCCAGCGGATGACGCAGCATCTGCATCAGGCCGGGAACAGCCGGTCGACCAATTCGACCCAGCGAATCGACCGCCGTTTCATCTAACGTCCAATCATGGTACGGCTTGACCACTAGTGGCGCGCTATATTCAATGGCCGGCGGTGGATGACTGCTGGCCGACGACGTCTGACCATCAAAGGCCGCCGACGCTGGCGCGTCCATGTCGAGTGTCCCATCGAGTGAACGATCAACGCGATTTCCTGCAGAGCCACCGTCAGCGGCAACTCGGCTCGTGAGCTGATTCACTCCCTGCGCGGCCGACACGCTCTCGTTGTAAGTGGCTCGATCCACACCCGATGACTCGGGGGTCTGCTGCTGGGGAAACGATTTGGGCACGCCAGCGCCCTGCGGCTGGCAGCCGCACATGGCCAACACTGGCAGACTCGCCACCAGACTCCACGCCATTCTCACTATCCATAGCTGACGATCACGCCGATTCGTGAAAGCACCTGCGGCATCGGTTGTCATGGAACCGAACATTGTTGCCACCCTCGACACAAGACCAGCCGCGATCACCGGCTTCCTACCCAATTCGGAAACGTGCATCAAGCTCGAAGATTATACACCTAACCGGTTCGCTCGTCTGCTGATCTTTGCGAGATGATGGGGCATCGGGTAAGCTTAGGAGCTGCCTGCTGAAAACATTTGCGCCGTGGCGATTCTGCTGGAGATGTTCCATGCCCGCTCGAAATCTGACCATCATTTTCATCACCGCGATCGTTTCCCTGGCGTGCTACCACCGCGCCGCCAGATCGCGTTACGCAACGACCGTGGCCGACACGATCGGCCTGATCTCTGATCAATACGTAGAACCGGTCAGCGAGCGAGAACTGTTTGAAAACGCCATGAAGGGCATGGCCGGTCGACTCGACCCCTACTCTGATTTCATCGGTCCGTCCGAGTACTCGCAATTGCAGGAGGATCTAGAGCAAGAATTTGGCGGCGTGGGGATCGTCGTTGAACTTGACCCAAAAACAAATCGCTTGACCGTCCTCAGTCCGCTCGTCGACACTCCTGCCTATCGAGCTGGAATGCGATCGGGGGACGTGATCCTCAAGATTGACAACGAAGACACCACAGATTTCACCCTGATGGATGCCGTCGACCGCATGCGGGGCAAGCCGGACACCGACGTGACGTTGACCGTTCAGCACGCCGACGAAGCGGACTCGCAGGACTATGTCATCCGACGAGCGATCATCCCGATCGAGTCGGTATTGGGCGATTCTCGGGATGACGATTCTCGCTGGCGGTACTTCCTGGAAGACCACCCCGACATCGCCTATATCCGTTTGATTTCGTTCGGCGACGATTCCGAACGCGAACTCGGCAATGTCCTGTCAAATCTACCAGATGACACGATTGGCGTCATTTTGGATTTGCGCGACAACCCCGGCGGACTGTTGCCGACGGCTGTGAATATCTGCGACATGTTCGTCGAGCACGGCAATATCGTCAGCACACGTGGACGAGACGGCGTGATCGAGCGGTCGTTCGAGGCTCACGCGGGCGACGAACGGCTGCCTGATAACATCCCCATGGTAGTCCTCATCGATCACTATTCGGCCAGTGCCAGCGAGATTCTGTCGGCGTGCTTGCAGGATCACGGGCGCGCCGTCATTGTGGGCGAACGAAGCTGGGGCAAGGGGACGGTGCAAAACGTATTTGAGATGGAAGGCGGCCGCAGTGCATTAAAACTGACCACTGCCACCTATTGGCGCCCCAGTGGCAAGAATATCCATCGCGGTCGCGATGCAACGGACGACGACGAATGGGGAGTCTCGCCCGATGAAGGATTCGAAGTTAAACTCACCGAAGAAGAATTCATCGAACGACTCAAACATCGCCGCGACCGCGATGTCTCCCGAGATACGACACCCGCAGAAGCAAGTAACGAAATCGGCGACGAAACGACTACGGACACAACGGACCAAGCAGCCGACACGTCACCCGATGAGCCAGATAGCGACAGAAGCAATGCCGAGGCAGAATCGACCGAGCAACAACAGCAAAAGCCGAGCGGCCCCTTCGTCGATCGGCAATTGCAACGCGCCGTGGAGTATCTGCTTGAGCAATAATATCACACGGCTGTCCCCAGCCGTCAATGTTCCCCGGCTGTCCCAGCCGGAAGTGTTCCACGCCGTCCCAACTGTCCCGATCGAACCCCACGACGTCGTCTGAAGCGAGAGGTAGCCAGCTGGCTTGCTACGACCGAGATCGCAACAACAAGAGAACAACGCCGATCACCAACGCCACCCAACTGGCTGGTTCTGGAACTACCGCGGCAGTGATCTCGACGTTGTCGATTTCCATTTCTCCGTTGCCGGCTTCGGCAAAGTCGTTAATGATGATCTCTACCTTCGATGCGTTGTTCAACAGCGACGACAACGAAATCACGCCACTATCGGCGTATTGGTTTTCAGGGTCCGCTGGCGTGTAGTCAACGAAGGAGAGTCCGATGTTATTTTGAGCGGGTTCGCGAGACCAGGTGCCAGCGCCACCGGTGCGGTAGAAGATATCAAAGGACGTCGGCAAGCTGGCGGGCGTCCCTTCAACATCAAATCGAATTTCAAAGTCCTGATAACCAGTGCCGTCCAGCGTGATATACATCAGCGCGTCGTTGCTGAAATTATCGGGTTGCGGACCGTTGCCATCATTCTTGTCGACATCGAACGTGCTGCTTCCGGCAATCGCAAAGTCATCACCGCCACCTTTGAGATCGTCGAACTTCAACGTCTTCGTGACGTCGTAGAAGATCGCACTCGTTGGAGAAGTATACGGCACAAAACCGTTGCCGCCATTATCGTCAAGCGCGTCGGCTACGCCCAGAAATGCTTGCAGGTTTGCGTCACTTAAAACGGTGCCGTCCACGTCGGCCGCGAAATCTTGATAGTTGGGATTGGTGTCGAAATTGTAGTCGTCCGCAAATCCCCAAAAGGCGACGACTTCACGTGCGGAACCGACACGTGACGCGCAACAAATGGTCGCCAATGATAGTAACAACAACGCAACAAACTGGTGTGTGCATTTCATGAGTTCTTCTCGCAATCGATGCCAAGGCACTTGTAGATGACAACCTTTTAGTCCCCCCGTATTTTGCCAGTTTGCGCCAAATTTTTCTACCGATGCGCGCCGTAGCAAATTACATATCGCGCATTCATCGAATCTTAACAATTGCACCAATGCAAGGCGGCCGTTTGCCTCGACATCAGTCGCCGCGATTCGTGATTGAGACTGCCGACGCCGCAATGCCGTCTGTGTGTCGGCCGTACGGACCTGGGTTGCGGGGGGGCACGTCACCGGTGGCTGCGCCACCGGCAGAGGTTGCTGCGGCCCTCCGGGCCAACGGCCAGGAAGGCCGTGGGATCGATCGAACGCCACCTCGGTCTGGCCGCCCCCAGGGCCGAAGGCCCGACGCAATGGTGCTACATTCCAGCGCCGCGATGAAGACGTGACGTGGCGAATCCAATCCTTTCGTTTCACGGTTGAATGACCACTTCCTCGTAGTCTTGGCCTGCAGCTCAGCGAGCATCCTCACGGTTCAAGTCCGGCGCATCAGCGAGCGCCTCGCGATGGTTGGCAAACAGCTCGTCGCGAGATTCACCCTGAGAGTCTACGCCGGGCACTTCCCCGATCCAACCGATTCACCGTTTGCCATCTCGGCGGATCACCGCATTGAAGTTTGCTGTCGTCATACCCATAGTCTACTGTCGACCTCGCATTGTTGTGGCAATCACGATGCCATAGGGAATTTAGCAGGATATACCGGCATAGCGAGTCACATCACGAACAGCCACAGCTGGAAGCGCGAGCGCCGGCGCCACGCGCTTCTGTCTTTCCAGAGTATGCAAGAGGCTAGTCGACGAACGTCACCGTTCAGCGGGCGGCGACGATAGACTCTCAACTGGCAAATCGCCCGATTTCCCCGCTCCGCTGCAACGGATTGTTCGTCGTGTTTTGAGGATGGTACGACCGGACGCTCTTTGTTCGGCTTGCAACCGTGCGACCAGCCCAGCCAAAGTGCCGCCGGATTTTTCAAGAAGCTTTCGGCGCGTGGCGTGCAATTCGTCAAGTATCGGATTGTTGGTCATCAGCTGAATATCCAAGAAACTCTGCTGGGGTGCAGATCAGGAGATCCCCTAATCCTGCGCGATCCAACAATTCATAGATTCGCGGAAGTTCGTGGGCATTTGCGATATGCCTGCAATTAAGCGTCAATAGGTATTTTACACCGCCAAGGGCCGCTGCGGCAACGTGAATGGCATCAGCCCCGGCCTTTTCTGGCATCGCGTGAGCCTGAATCAGTTGCTCCGCCAATGCCTCAACGTCAGCATTGATGTCCACCAGCGGCAAGCCTTGAAGCAGTTTTAGTCGATCGGCCGCCGCCGAGGGATCGCCATCGGCAGCTTCGTCGAGAGTCAATTGCGATGTGACCAACTCGAATTTCCGGCGTTCAGTCGCCCACCAGTCGCGAGCTTGTTGTTGTAAACCGGCAATTGTGATGTCTCGGCTTGGCCACGCCGTGGCGTGACTGACGATCGATGTTTCAATGTACATCTTGTCCATCACAACATCCTATCACGACGAACTTGATTATTACCGGACGGCCCGGCGATAAGCCGTCAGGGCGGGGTGTTATTGCCGAAGCGGCGATAAGTCCATCGGGACTTATCCGTCACTTATCCCTCATTTATTGCCGAAAGGCGTTGATTTGGCAAGTGCTCAGTCAAAAAACAGGAATTTGCTGGCGTTCTTGGGGGGCTGGCGGTTTTTTTGGCGCGGCAGGGGCGCGAGGGGTTGACGGTCGTGACAACTTCGGTACACTCACACCAGTATACGCAATGTGTACGAACATACATTCTCACGGCTGCACCGGAGGTCTCCCATGTCCCCATCGCCTCATCGATCGCATGGCTCAAACAACTCACCGAAGAATGCCAAGCCAAACCAGAATGACTGGGCACATATCTGGTTCGGCAAACTTGCCAAGTTCCACCTCGCAGAACGTGGTCATCCCCGTTCTCACATACCAGCCGACGCGTTCTCCATGCCCCCAAACACGACGTGCCCCGCGACGCACCAAGGCAAGAACCAAAACCCCCCCCCCCCCCCCC
>JAGQPD010000354.1 GCA_020426865.1 Planctomycetales bacterium | reverse complement strand
TGCGACGGCCGAAGTGGACAAGATCTTTCGTGCGCTCGTCAAGCTGGAGGGGAGCGACCTGCACATGAAGGTCGATCGGCCTCCGTTCGTGCGTATCAAGGGGAGCTTGCGGCCGCTCAATCGCGATCCGATCCCCGACGAAGAGATGCAGCGGTTGATCTTGCCGCTGATGAATGAACGCAGCCGACGCGACTTTGATGAAAATGGCGGTGCCGACTTTGCCCACGTCGTGGACGTCGATGGCGTGAAGTGGCGTTTCCGCGTGAACGTGCTCCAACAAATGGGGCATCTCGGGTTGGTCGCGCGTCGTGTGAGCAACTTCATTCCCAACTTCGAAGGGCTGTTTCTTCCCCCCGTGATGGAAAGTCTCTGCAAGTTCGACCAAGGGATGGTGCTGTTGGCGGGCCCGACAGGATCCGGCAAAACCACCACGATTGCGTCCATGTTGAATTGGGTCAATCGACATTACCGCAAGCACATTCTCACGTTGGAGGACCCCGTCGAATTCGTCTACACCGAAGATAAATGCCTGATCAATCAGCGCGAGATCGGTTTGGACGTGAAGGATTTCGGACACGGCATGCGGCAGGCGGTGCGTGAGGATCCCGACGTGATGCTGTTGGGGGAAATGCGCGACCACGAGACGTTCTTGACAGCGATTCAGGCCGCGGAGACCGGGCACTTGGTGTTCGGTACGATCCATGCCTCGTCGGCGTCAACGACGATCGGTCGTATTTTGGACTTGTTTCCTGAAGAGATGCACGCGGCACTGCGAAGCGCGTTGGCCTTCAACATGCGCGGGATTGTCGCTCAAAAACTTTTACCCTCCATCCGTCCCGGCGTGTCGCGTGTGCCATGCGTGGAAGTGATGACGTTCAATGCGACCATCCGCAAGTTGATCCTGGAGGGGGAAGATGAAAAGCTGTCCGATGCGATTCGCATGGGGGCGGAAGAAGGGATGCAGGATTTTACACGTAGTTTGAAGTTGCTGTTGGATGATGATTTGATTGACCGCCCCACCGCCTTCGAAGTCGCTCCGAACCCCGATGCGTTGAAGATGGCGCTAAAGGGGATCGATGTTTCGCAACCGGGAATTTTTTGATGCTTCCGATGTTCTATCGACACAAAGCTGGTATTTCATTTGGCTTCGGTTGGCGGCGAATTCTGCGGCAACCGTCGCGAGTATACCCGCTGCTATTCGGCTGCCTTGCGCTTTTGTTGCTCAGCAACGTGGCAATGGCGCAAAGTTTTCCTTCGTACGCGTTTCCAGCGCCAAACACGATCCCGCGCGGAACCGGCGGATATCTTAGCGTCGCCAAGATGCTCACGCTATTCGTCTTGTTCGTTGTCTGGGTCTTTACCACCGATTGGGTTAACCGCGACTGCAAATTCGCGGACATGCCGTATTCGGTTTGGAATGCGGTCAACGTATTTCCATTCCTGGTCGCTTTGCCGTTGTTGGGGCTGACAATTCCTGTCTTCTGGGTTGGCTTTCCCTTCTCCATCGTCGCCTGGCTCGCGCCACTGTTGACATACGTGGTAGTGCGTAACAAACAGGTCGAGCTCCATGAGCGCGTCCTGACGCCCGACCATCTGCGTTATCTGGTGTCGCGGTTGTCGGGGCGTGTTGGCGTAAAGGTTGATGCCGAGAAGAGGGCGGCCCACGAAGCGGGTGCGCAAGTCGATTTCGCTCCCCGCGGTGCCGTATCCCAGCAAATGGACCAGTCGAACCTGATCGCGGCTCGACAGTCCACTGGTTTTGTATCTGCCAAGGATCTGGTCCATGGGGCGTATGAGCTGCGCGCCGACCGGATAATGCTCGACGCGAAAGAGGATGGCGTTACCGTCCAATACGAAGTGGACGGGGTCTGGCACGAAGGTGATCCACAAGATCCGGAACTCGCCAAAGAGATGTTGTTTGTGTTCAAGAAGTTGGCAGCGTTGAAGCCGGAAGAACGTCGTGCTCGACAGGAAGGGAGCTTCGGTGCCGCGACCGACGGCAAAAAGTTCGACTGCCCGATCGTTGTCCAACCGACAAAAACCGGCGAGCGAACCGTGATCCAGCTTGCCGCCAAACAACACCCTTTCAAATCGCTCGCCGACCTTGGCATGCGTGACAAAATGATCGAACAGTTAAAGGAGCTGTTGCTGTCCGATACGGGGATCTTCCTGTTTTCGTCGTTGCCGTCGGGGGGCTTGTCAACGACCATGGATCTGTCGTTGCGATCGACAGATCGTTTGTTGCGGGATTTTATTTCTATCCACGACTCGGCCGAAAAGGTTCCCGACGTGGAGAATGTCGATCCGTACGAATACAATGCCAAAGCGGGCGAAACTCCTGATCTGACGTTGCCCAAGCTGATGCGCAAGCAGCCCGACGTGATCGTTGTGTACGACCTTCCGAATCTGGAAACCGTCAACATACTGTGCGCAGCGTCGCAAGAAGATCACTTCGTGATTTCTTGTGTTCGCGCCAAAGAGGCGGTGGAAGCGTTGTTGCGAGTCCTGCTGCTGAAGGTGCCCGCCAAGTCGTTCGCACCGGTTGTCAAAGGCGTACTGAACGAGCGATTGGTGCGGAAGCTCTGCGATGCCTGCAAGGAAGAATACGAGCCACAACCGGAGCTGTTGAAGAAGTTGGGGATCCCGGCCGATCGCGTCCGCGTTTTTTACCGCCCGCCGGAACAACCCGAAAAGGAATGCAAGGTGTGCGGCGGCATCGGCTACCGCGGACGTACAGCCATCTTCGAACTACTCAAGGTGGATGATAAACTTCGCGAAGCGCTGTTGGCAACGCCGAAACTGGACGTGCTACGCAAAGTCGCACGGCAATCGGGAAACCGCAACCTGCAGGAAGAAGGGATCGTCTTGGTCGTACGTGGCATTACCTCACTGGCGGAATTGACGCGGGTCTTGAAACAATAACGGATGTGCCAAAGAATCAACACGACAGAATTGCACCTCATCGTAATGTTAGAGTGCTGAAGTAATAAGGTGACAACGCTATGTTGCTCGATTTTTGCCTGATCCTGATCATCTTTATTTGCATGGCCATGATGTGGGCCGAAGGCGCCTGGAGCGCGATCCTTAATTTGATCAATACGATCTTCGCCGCGATGATCGCTTTTAACTATTTTGAACCGTTCGCGGATCTGTTAGACGAAAAAATGCCCTCGTTTACCTACGTC
>JAGQPD010000353.1 GCA_020426865.1 Planctomycetales bacterium | reverse complement strand
GGACGGCTGGGACAGCCGTGGGACTTTGGGGCACTTTTTGCGGGTAATTTTCTTTGGGAATTTTAGGAAAAGTGTGCTCCAAAACCTTGAAGCGAACGGAGCGGCATGCGAGAATCAGACCTAACGGATTGAAAGCAAGGGGAAAGTAGAAAGCATCCAGAGAGGGCCGCGGGGCCCGGAAGACACCTAGAGTAGCAACAAGAGAGTAAGAACGAGGAGAGAACTGGATGAGAATTGCTTTCAAGAGATGGGCCATGGCAACCATGGCGTTGCTGGTGAGTGCATCGGTCAGCCAAGCGGCGATCGACGTATTCGAAGTATTTCCGGCGTATGCGCCGGATACGGCTTCACCCAGCTGGGGTGGCTATGTCACCAATGCGATCAATGAGCTGATGAGTACGACACCGGCGTCGAGCAGTCGCGCGGACGATCCAACGGCGTACGAATTGGCGACGGGGCCGATTGCCCCGAACGAGATGATCATCACGCCGTTCCTGTCGTGGCGTGGCCAAGCGGATCCGACGGTGGGTTGGGACGATGGCTCTTCGACGGCGGGCGTGTTTGGTAACGAATCGGGCAACCGTGTGCATTTTGGCGTACGGATTTTGACCGACGGTAATGGCAGTATTAAGCTGGCGGATCTGTTGTGGGACAAGAACTGGTATGATGCTCCCTTCAACACCCCCAGCACGCTGATTGATTTCCCGAACGAATCGGGCAATTTCGCAGCGTCGGATTATTCGGCAACTCGCGTGGGTGTGCTTTACGGTGGTGACGGCATGTTGGGTGGCGGCGACGACACCCTGATCACCTCGGGAGCTGGCACGCAAGAGGTCGATGCGTTGTTTTACGTGGGGATTGGCGACGCGTTTTTCTCGGACAATCCGGGAGCGTTGTCGGACCAGGATGACCTCGATATTACGCTCGATGCCATCCATTCGCACAATTGCCCACAGGATTTGGAAGTCACCTATTCGTTGGGTGACGCAACGGGTACGGGTGTGGTACATATTGTACCAGAGCCGTCGAGTATGATGATTGGCCTGACTGTGTTGTTAGGCATGGTCGCAGGAATGCGTCGGCGAACAGTCAAGTAGAAGAAGACTTTGAGTCCGGGGCGAAAGATTTGCTAAAGACAAGAGGAAACCAATGAACGTTTCTGTGAGATTATTGCTGTCTGTAGTTGCTGTTGTCGCAGTACTTTGGATTGGGAGCTGCACTCTCGTTGGTCCAGTTCATGCCACCCAAGACGTTGCGGCGAGCAGCTTGGACAACACGGCTTCGGCCGTGACGACACAGGGTGAATCGTCATCCTTGTCCGTATTGCTGGCAGGCGACGTTGTGGGACGCCGAGGTGGTTTGATCGGCCGTCGGATCCCGACGAGCACTTCGATTCCCTAATGGGATCCTTGGGTAATATCAATCAAGCGTAACGCTGGTGGCCATGATGCTGCTTGCTATCCGCTGTAATTAAAGAACATCATCAGCCCGTTGTGGGGATCTTCCACAACGGGCTGTTTTGTTACGCGGCTTCGTCGCCCTGTCGCCCGGCGAGAGCAGAGCGGGGCCTTGGGACCAGTCCGGATCGTGGAACGAGACTTGAGAAGGGTATTTGACGCCATGAAACTTGACATGGTTGTGCGAGAATCTGTTGCTTCCTATATCGTCCGCTTGCTTTGCTCACGGTCGTCCTTGCCGCTGGCAGGGCTGTTGTCGCTGGTCACGGTAACAGAAATGTGCCAGTCAACGACAGCCGACGAACGATTGTTTCTGAAGGCTCCGACAGCCGTGGTCCGCGACCGATTTGGTTGGGACGTGGCGCTTGATGGCAACGTGGCGGTTTCGACAACGTTTGCCGATCAGAATGGGCAACCTGGCGCGACTTATCTGATGGATGCGCTTGATGGCTCGCTCATTCACAAGGTCAGTGCCTCGGATGGCAACAGCAACGACTACTTTGGATTTGCGGCAGCGATTGACGGGAACACGTTGGTGGTAGGTGATCCGGTCGATCCTTTTCTAGCGGCCAAGCCTGGATCGATTTACATTTACAACGCGACGACGGGGGTGCAGCAGCCAAAGGTCTTTGCGACAGATTCAACGGCGGGTGACGAATTTGGGTTTGATGTTTCGGTAAGTGGCAACCGGATCCTGGTGGGGGCACCCCAGCGAGGGAACCGTCCTGGTGCGGCGTACGTGGTCGACGCCAGTAACCCCAGTAGTCAGGTCAAATTGACGCCATCGGGTGCGTTTTCCGGGGACGACTTCGGCTACAGCGTGGCTATTGACGGAAACCTGGCAGCGGTCGGATCATCGGTTAATTATAAGATTATCGGCGAGATGACCGGTGGATCGCTGTATTTGTTTGACGCGACGACCGGTGCCGAACTGCACCGATTGAAGCCCAGCGACACGGCGGTCAACGACGAGTTCGGATGGAGCGTGGCGTTGGACGGCGAGTTGGCGATAGTGGGGGCACCGCATCAGGGCGTTGGCAAAGGCGTTGCGTATCTATTCAACACCACGACCGGGGCGCAACTGAATCGAATTACCGCTCCCGTATCGGTCGATGGCGATGATTTTGGTTACGCGGTCGACATGCAAAATGGGCTCGCGGTGATTGGTGCACCGGCTGGGGATGGTGTGCCGAGCCACGTGTATGTGTATGACACT
>JAGQPD010000352.1 GCA_020426865.1 Planctomycetales bacterium | reverse complement strand
GGTTGTTGCGGCCCTCCGGGCCGAAGGCCTGGAAGGCTGGGGGATTGCTAGAAATAGCGATTGCGGATGATTACAGATCCCATCCTTCTGGAAGGTGACGCGCAATATCGTCCGTCGTTAGCGGATCGCTCGCCAATGCGGGATGTGCCTCGTGCCTGTCAAACAACGGTACAAACATGGCCAACTCCAGAGGAGAACGAATCCACGCGGCGGCCCCCATCGCGCGTAGCTGCCATCCCCATGCAACGCACTGGTTGCCTCCCAGCAAGACGACGCGCGGCGCAACGGCATCCAAGCGCAGATAATTCAGCTCGCAAGCGATTTCCGCAGCAACGTCGATCGTCAATTCGACGGCCAACCAGGCGACTGGTCTCGCTTCCGCACGCCAAGATGCGAGTTCGGCAATGGGCACGATACGATGGCGGTGTGCCAAGAAACGCGTCAACCGGACTCGCCAGACTTCCTCACGCTCGCAGACGGCAATCATTGGCCGAGACGCCATGTTCATCCTTGGTCCGTATCGATCTTTAACTGTTCAATCCGGCGCAGTAGCTTCGGGCGGCTGATGCCAAGCATCCGCGCTGCATGTGCCTTGTTCCATTTGCTTCTTTGCAACGCTCGTTCGATCACCTTCCGCTCGACGTCCGCCAGAAACTGACTGAGCTCGATCGGTTCCCACTCGGCCGGTTGATTCGCCGCGGCCGATGCGGCTAAACGAATGATGTTCGGCAATTCCGACTCTTGGATTTCATCGCCCGCACAGCTTTGACGAGCTTTGCGTACGATCTCGGCCATTTCATCCATGTTACCGAACCAGGGATAATCAACCAGTCTATCGATCGCGTCGCGGGAGAACCTGGCGATTTGCCGCCCCCCCTGCGCATTCCAGAATTCCAAAAAGTACTGCACCAACAGTGGAATATCGGCCGGGCGCTCGCGCAATGGCGGCAGCTCGATGTGGATCGTGCTCAGCGCATACGCCAACTCCGGGCGATACGCTTCCTGCTCGGCCAACCCGATCAACCCGGCACGGGCGGTCGCCAGAACGCGAAACATATTCTCGCGAACGGACAATAACCCTTGCAGTTCCAGTTGGGCATCAGGGGCAAGCTGATCGGCCTCCATCAGTAGGACGGTTGGCGGGCTCGCCGCGCCGAGAGATTCGCTTCGCCCCACCTCGCAACTGCGTACAAAGGCCACGATTTGCGTCTGCAACAGTTCAGCATCCAACAGCCGCGCATCGAGCGGCAGTAACCACGAACTGCCACCGTGCGTTGTTTGACGGTGGATCGTCCGCGCCAAGTGCTCACGACCACTCCCCTTCGGGCCGGTAATCAACACATGCTCAAATGCACGACAGGATAATTCGAGTTGCCGCCGCACGCGTCGCATCACAACCGACTTGCCGATCCATTGATCCAGATCCCATTGCCGGTGGAATTCAGCTTTTACTTTTGCCAACTCGACGTGCCAGTCGGCATCAGCCGACGCGGCCAGGACACTGTGTTCATCCGTCTCGCTGGATTCCCCCTGCACGATAGCGATGACACCAGAACAGGTCGCTGCGTCGCGCCCTAATGGAACAAACTGTGCCGTACGGAATTCCATTCCCGATGGGCCACTGCGAAAGATCCTTGCCGTGCAGGCCTTGCCGGAAAAAACATCCAACGGCGGGCACAGTCCAGCGATCCGAGCCGCCTCGCCGGTAGTCGACAGGCTGTGATAATCGGTGCGCAACCCGACGATTTCATCGAGCGTCATTTCCAGCCACCGACAAAGTGCATCGTTGGCGTAGGCGATGTATCGGCCTTCATCCAACACATAGAGCGCAGAAACGCACGACTGCATGACTTCGGTCAACGCGGTTGATGCAGATCGTCGTCGTGCCATAGCCGAACCTCGCGCGCCGTGTCGCGACGAAAAGAAGGTAACGCATTTACCGATCGACGGTCGAATCGTATGTCGACGTCGCAGCCGCTGTCGCGGGTGCCGGCCTCACATCGACGTCCAGCCCGGAAAAGTGATCGACCAGCGGCCCGGCAAAGATGCCCAGTACGACAACCATCACCGCACAACATACGGCCGAAATCGCCGAACCACTGCCGATCGACGCCGTGGCGATGACGGGTGGCGGCGGTTCCGCCGCGTTTGCCGCATTTTCGCAGTTTTGAAAATACATCGTCCCCACGATCCGCAGATAGTAGGCAGCCGCGGTCGCCGCATTCAGTACGCCTGCCACCGTCAACAACATGAACCAGCGGTCCCCGAAAAAGCCCGTTGCCTGCTGTCCCACGGCCAGCGAGCCAGTAAACAGGGCCAATTTACCCCAGAATCCTGCCAATGGGGGAATGCCGCTAAGCGAGAACATAAACACCGCGAGTGCACCGGCAACGTACGGACGCGACCGTCCCACCCCAGCCAAGTGATCAACCTCCTCGGCCATTTGGTAATTCGCGAGATACGCCAGCGCCGAAAACGTACCAACGCTGGCGATAGCATAGACGACCAGATAAAAGACGGCGGCCGCAAACCCGCCATTCGGTACCGACCGTCCCCCGTCCATCGCCGCCAATCCCACGGCAAATCCAATGGTCATGTACCCGGCATGTGCGATCGACGAATAGGCCAGCAGGCGGCGTAGATTCTTCTGCCAAAGTGCACAAGCATTGCCAATGGTCATCGTCACCAACGCGACAACCAGCATCACTTGCCAGCCAATCGTTGCAATGCCAGGCATGATCGCCGTGAGCAACCGAACAAAAAGGACGACACCACCGACCTTCGGAGCAACCGCCAGCAGTCCAGCATTCATCGTGCTCGCACCCTGATACACGTCGGGAGCATAGAAATGAAACGGCACGGCGGCAATCTTAAAGCCCAGTCCTGCGAGAATCAGTACAAACGCCACGCTCAATAACACGCCATTGCTGGCCGTCGGCGCAGCCAGTCTTTCGCGAATCACCTCGATCGCTCCGCTCCCCGACAAGCCGTAGACGATACTTAAACCGTAGAGGAACAACGCCGAGGAGAAGACGCTTAGAAAAAAGTACTTCATCGTCGCCTCCGACGCACGTGTTGAACGGGGCGAGATAAACAGCAACACGTAAGTCGGGATCGAGATCATTTCCAATCCCAGAAACATCAGGGAAATGTCGGCGGCCGCCGAAACGAGCATCATGCCGCAAAAAACCAGCAACACAAGTCCCAGCGTTTCACCAGCCAACGATTCCGTGACATCGCGCGACAATGCGAGAACGTAGAACAACGCCAGGACGAGCGAGACCCACCGAAGCGTTTGCGAGAGCTGATCGAAAATGACAACTCCCTGCGCTATCGCATCGCCAACCACAGACGCTGACATGGAATTTCTCCCTTGCCGCCACATGGCAACCATGGCGACCGCCACGGCGGCAACGGAAAGCCACCACCAGACGACACGAGATCGCTGAAACGCCCCGCCCACGATGATCACGGTGGCCATGATGACTAAGGTCGATTCGGGCAGCAATGCCGCCAACGTTTGTGAGTCGGTCATGGGAAATTCTATCGAGCGCCTTTGCTATTGCGGGTATGTTTGGATCGAATTCTCTGCTGGTCAACCTTTTGTACGGTGCCGATATCTACGAGTACGTTCAGCGTTCCGCCGGACGCAGCACACCACTGTTGGCGAGTGTACCAGACAACTCGACCTCCATCCTCGGCGGATCAATACCCCTTGTTGCGGTCTCCACGATCGGGGCCTGAACATCGGCGGCTTCCCACATTGCACTAGCCGTACCGGTGAGGTTATCGAGTGGGGCTTGCATAGGTCCCACAAACATTTGCGGATAAACGCCAATCCACACGACGAATAACGCGAGCGGCGCAAGTGCCACGATCTCTCGGAGCGACAAGTCAGAGGCATGTCCATGATGCGACGGCTCTTGGACCGGTCCGAAAAAGACACGTTGTACCAACCACAACATGTACCAGGCACCCAATACAACGCCAGAGACTGACAGGACGGACAAGATCAGCAAACTGCCGGTGCCCGCCAGCGTCCAGGACATCCAACCGCGTTGGAACATACCAATAAGAATCATGAATTCGCCAACAAACCCATTCAATCCCGGCAGTCCAATACTCGAGAAGGTGAACACTAGCATGAAAAATGCCAGTACGGGAACGCGACGCGCGATGCCCGAATAGCTGGCGATTTCACGTGTGTGGTAACGTTCGTAGAGCATGCCAACGAGGGCAAACAGGCCGCCGGTCGAAAGTCCATGATTGACCATCTGTAGCATCGCGCCTTGCGTTCCCAGACGATTGAGCGCAAACAACCCCAACATGCAGAACCCCAGGTGGCTGACACTCGAGTAGGCGATTAACCGTTTGATATCCGACTGAGCCAACGCGACCAACGCACCGTAGATGATGCCCGCCACAGAGAGCCCCAGCAGGATGGGAGCGGCCAGCACAGTGGCATCCGGCAGAAAGGGGATACTGAATCGCACGAATCCATAGGTGCCAATCTTCAGCAACACACCAGCCAACACGACCGACCCGGCAGTCGGAGCCTGAACGTGGGCCAGCGGCAGCCACGTGTGCAAAGGAAACAACGGCACTTTAATCGCAAACCCCGCAAACAGCGCCACGAAGATCAAC
>JAGQPD010000351.1 GCA_020426865.1 Planctomycetales bacterium | reverse complement strand
GAGGCGGCGGCGGACCCACTTGTCGAGTTCACCAAAGAAGCTTTTGATCGGAACCGTGCGAAAGTAACCAACCCACCCCTGGAAATACCGACGCAGTTCTACAAAGCGTTGCCGCATCGATACGCCGCCGCCGCTCATCTACGCCCATGTAAATCCCTACGGCTCGTTCGAGTTGGACATGAATACGAGACTTTCGATCGACTTTGCTGAAGTGGCGGCATGAGTAAGTTCCGTTGACCAGCAAAATCCGGCTCGTTTTTCCTGATCTTGGTCCGCACCTTCCACAGTCGCAGGTAGCCACAGATGGCACTTCATTGTGCCTTCGCTAGTATTGGGCCTAGTCCGCGCACGATTCGCTCCACATCCAGCTGTCGATAGAATCGGATGACGACAGAATCGCAGCGAATTCGCCCATGGCAGCAAGACACGTGCATTGAGTGAGTACGTTTCCTGTCCACCCAGCGATGAATGCATGCATGATTGCGACCCTTGTCAGTTGCCGCCAGGCGCGGCGGAGATTTCTTTCATGGGAACCTCACATGCCCAGCCGCGCTTCCCATCGATAGCGTCCCCCGGAGCCAAACAGGAGCAGGCTTTCTTCAATCAATAATGTCCCTGCTCCACTTGTGTTGAGCTGTCCGATTGAATTTCCGGGAGTGATGAGCCCCGGCGAGATCACCGCGCCGTTTGCGATCTCGATCTCGGTCCCCACAGCTCCCACGCCCGCCAACACAGCCCCCGGTTCCAGATGGATTCCACGGGCCACCTGAAAACCCGAGCTCTGGCCCTGCTCGCCGACAAGTACGAGCGATTTGCCGGCATGCACGAGTACCCGGCCGTCAAGAGCAAAATCGCCCGACCTAGCTCGATCGTTGAGTGCATTCTGCAGGTGAACTTCCGAATTCTCTGTGACTTCGACGTTTCCGCGAAAGTTGTAGGCGCCAGAAGAAATCACTTCTGTGCCCTGCAACACGCCACCGTTCAGCTGGATGAGGCTCTGCCCAGCCTGACCTCCCGAGGAACTTGGAGCAAGCACCAGTCTCCCGCCGCGCTCCACGTTGACGGTGGCACTTCCAAATGCCAGGTAGCTGCGTGCAGACGAATCGGCCTCCACAAAGACCGTGCCCTCGCGGATGTTGATTCATCCGCGGAACTTCGGACTGCCATAGTTCATGTTCACCGTTCCTTCCGTTGTCTTTTCAACGGTGAAATCACCCGATAATGGAACACTGAGCCGTCCGGATTCCAGATGAATGCTGTTGGCAATCACGGCATCGGTGGAATTTGGATCACAACAAGCGGCAGTGAACCAACCCCCATCGCGCACGTAGACGTCGCCCAAACGATACGTTCCCGCCCCAGGAATGTCATTGAGCCATAGTTGCGCTGGACCGCTAATCTGGAGGTCCGCGTTTGTCGGCAGTGCGTTGGGTGAATTGACCTGCAACAAATCGCCGTAGGTACCCACGACGTAGGTTGTTCCTGAATAGGTGTTGTTTCCACTGATGCTCGAGCGCCCTCGAGTAAAGATGACACTGGTGGGTCCGCCATTGTCGATGATATCCGCACTGATCGTGTTGCCGCCGATGAAGATCAGTTCGCCACCGGCATACTGTCCGGGTTGCAGCGTCCCGCCACCAATCTCGGCCGACGAGATACCACCGCTGCCGACGGTCAGTGTGTGTCCATCCAGCGGAATGGGTCCACCCCCAGAGATCGCGTGAACCGTCTCATCGTCGGTGAGGTTATTGCCAATGGTACCCGGTCGTGCGATGTCGTCAGCCGTCGCCGTGGCGAAATCGGCATACGTCTGCGGAACGGTCGTGACCGAGCCGTCCGGCGCGTAAGTCGAAAAACTGTAGCCAGCGATGAGCCACGCTGGCAGCATGCCAGTGACGGTTGGCAGTGGATTCTCCAGAACCGGGCCATGGGGAATCACCGAGTAGGAACCATCAATTTGAATACTTGTGCGTTGTTCGTCCCGAATGAGATCGAACACTGCACCTGGCCGGCGATCCAACTGGCCCACAATCAGCTTTGTGTGTGACTCGGTGTTTGTCGAAGATATCTGCATATCGATGCCGCCAATCGTGGAGCGTCCTCGCTCGAGCACCACGGTTCCGATACGTTCTTGGAGGTTCACATTGGGAGCGACTGGCCAAACTGACAGCTCACCGCCTCGCATCACGACCGGCACACCGTCGGCGATTCGATCACCAATAGCACCGTCGCTCGGCTGAAAATCCAGGTATTACGGCGCCACCGCGCGAGATTTCAATCGAGCTGGTGTGTTCCAGCCGTCCCGACTCGGACAGCACGAGTTGCCCAGAGTAGATTTCGGTGGCCCCGGTATATTCGAGTGCCCCTCCCACAGCAAACAATCTCGGCAACTTGCCGGACCGCCCAAGCTTTAGGCTGCCACCAAAGATCTGCCCTTCCATACGCAGACTACCGCTACCGCCAATATGCGCCCCCACATCTCCAAGATGAAGATCGCCGCGTAACGTGTTCCGCGGACCGGGCGACCCAAACGACTCAAGAACGAGTGCCCCATCGTAGTTGTAGCCGCTGCCGTTGTTGAGACGCAACGTTGCATCCGTTGCAGAGGCATCCACAAGCAAGATCGCCGCTTCTGTAGCCCGTTCAACCGTGATGGTAGTGTGCGTTGGCGTTCTGCCTGCAATGCTGTCATCAAGTGTCGTCATCCCCCCCAATGATTCGCACTGGCGCGTTGGTGTCTAAGTGACTAATAATCGTCTCCGAACCAAACCGCCGAAATGAAATGTCGTGTGGCGTGTCGACCTTTCCGCGAATTCTCCCACTCCACACGTCCAAGTATTCGACCGACAATTGAGCCCCGCTCGGTCGAGATGAGATTGCCGCCACCCGCGATGGTAAGCGGTTGCGCGATCCGATAAACAGATGCCCCGCGAAAGGACCCATAAGTCGTCAGCGTACTGGAATCCAACTCGAGATCGCCCGTATTGCGCAGCTCGCTGACAACCGTTTCGTTGCTCCACAATTCCAACACACTGTTGGTGAGTACGATGTCCTCTGACGCACTGCCATGGACGCGCAATCGGCCGTTGGTAACGGTCGTCCCGGCCTCAGCAGTACCTAAACCGAGCGGGGTGTCCAGAACCACCTGTGCTCCCGTAATCGTGGTTTGCCCTCGGTAAGCGCTGTTCACGTAAATCCGGTAGCTCTGAAGACTCCCGGGCGCATTCTCGATCACTACGCCGCCGCCGTGGTTCAAACCATTTTCTTCGACACGAAAAAGACCATTGCCGCTGCCACGCAGGAGCAAGTCCCCTTCCCCGGTCGTCCCGCCATAAAGTCGGAACGTACCTTCCAACAAGGCGGTATTATCCATGGCCAAGGTCAACGCCCCATCCAACCGCACGCCTGCTGACGGCGCCTGAATCACACCGCCGGACAATGCGAACGGCTCGGCATTGTCGTGCATCAGCAGCAGGCGGCCGTTGACGATTGCCGTTCCCCGACTGGCTGATCCGAACGACGTCGCCGACTGCGCCGTGACAGTCCCGCCGTCGATCGTGAACGCACCATTCCAATCCGCGTTGTTTCCGGCTAAAGTCAGTCCACCAACGCCAGTCTTTGTCAATGAACCGTCGGTTGAACGGAGACCTCCGGAAAGCTGGACTGACGCACGCAACTGGGCCTCGACGGCCAATTGTCCGCCGTCGGCAATTGTCAACGGAACCGCCAGGACGCTGGTGAACGATCCGCTGGCAGGCTGCAATGAACGAAGGGACGCCGTGCCGGCACCCGGGTTTTCGAACATCAACCCGTCGGCTCCCGTTAGCGTCACAGGTCCATTGTTGAGGAATACCAGTTGGCCAAGTGCAAGTGGCTCGCCCACACGAATGGCGATTGGCGCCGTCAAGCTTCCGGGAAACGTAGCCACGTCACCAGCGGCGTTGGGGATTCCG
>JAGQPD010000350.1 GCA_020426865.1 Planctomycetales bacterium | reverse complement strand
GAAGGCCATGCCGATTTGCAGTTCCGTCACCGGCCGTGGTACACGCGCAAGTCCCAACCGAGCTTCGCTGACATGCTCACTACATTACGGCGAAAAAGCTGGGAAGATCAATTAAAGCCCGTGTCCCTCAAACCGACACCCCAAAACAATTCCCTCGACCTGCTGACCTTCCTCGCGTCCCTCGCTGGATGACGTTGGAAAAGTGCAAAACTGGAACTTAGCATATTGACTTTGAGACATACTATTGTAAGCTTTTGGCTTTCGTATTCCCGAGATCCGCGTATCCCAACTCAAGTCTACCGCATGAATAATCGACCGTTCCGGATCAAGAAATCGCCGATTGCAAGGGAGTTCCTCACGAACGCAGACGACCAAACCATTTATTGGCAAGCGGATTGTTTTCCCCAAGATCTTGTAGATACGGCGATCGAACGTCACTTTCGGCCCTGGGGAGGCCGAAAGCACGACTCGTTCAATGACGATTTAGTTGTTCAAATCGGAAGTCAGGCCAAGCTCGTAAACGCGAGAACGTGTGCGTGTCGTTGTTTTAAGGGAAAGTATGTATCTGCAACCATGCGGTTCGGCAGTTCACCTGGAAGAATAAGACGTCGCGCGCGGAACAATACTTGGGTATCCGGACCTGCTCACGATGCAAGTAGGTTTGTCCTTAGGACGAATGAGATTACGAGCGTTATCTGTGACAAAATTGGATTCTCCAAAAGCGTTTCAGTCGCGAATCAACCGACTGGTTTGATATTGATAGCGGGCGCGACAAACTCCAGCAAGTCAAACGTCGCAAAAGTCCTTGCATTGGACATAATGAGACAGGCCGTGCACAGTGCAGAGGTTGCAAGACGATTTAGGCGCCCTCACCTTGTTTCGTTTGAGGATCCACTTGAGAGCTGGAAGGTCCGAAAATCGCCGTCAAGTGTTAACGTAAGCTCCCTTCAAAAACCAGAAGACTCACTTCTATTCGGCTTTTGCTGTACGTTGCGAGAGAAAGGAAAGGACGTTGATTCGCTCACGGACGCCCTTCATGATGCGCTTCGCCAGACGCCAACGTTGGTCTATATAGGTGAGATTAGGAAGAAACAGGATTGGATTGACGCAATCGATTTCGCCGGGTCAGGACACCTAGTCGTCTCCACCGCCCACGCAGCATCGCTCACGGAAGCGATTTCTAGGATATTTATTTCGGTAAATGCGAATACGCCGGCGAAACGACGAGAGGTTGCCGTCAGGATTCTCGCTTGCATTCACCTGGTATCTGTCCCTCTTCCGTCGTCTCGTGACCTTTCGGTTATCATGCCGTCGTTTTTCCAGCGAACTCCTTTAGCAGTTTCATCGTTGGTGGCCACAGGGCTGTCGTCGGTGCACCCAAACCGCCATTTTGTTTACGGCCGCAAGCAGTTTCAAGAGGCCGTGTGGGAGAGCCTGACACCGTCCCGAAGGCAGGGCATTGGCCGCCTCAAAGCCGAATTGAACGATTTAGCCACAGACCTCGATCTCCGGGAGTTGTGCGAATGAACGCTGTCAAGCCGTTTGTACGATTCGGAATCAAGGGTTTGGACGACATGATTACGCACCCGACGGTTCTGCGTCCAGATGTAGACAAGTGGTCGGTCGCAGTTATCGGTCCCGATGGCTGCGGTAAATCGTTATTAGCGTTTCATCTCGCTTCAACATATGTTTCAGATCACAGATCAGATAATGCAATCGCCCTATATGTGTCGACAGACTTGTCCTTGTCGCAGGCGCAGCAACAGTGGAGTGCGTTCGGTCTCAATCGACCAATCCTAAGGGAGGAGACAATCCGTGCCCGTTACTCGCAACGCACACGGAGAAGTGATACGTATGACGACCATCTCGAACTCGTACCAATCCGCCCTTTTCTTTCCGATGATGAAAGATCGGTTCGGCGGATGTTTAATCGGACCGGAGGATCTGTTTTTTTTATGGACCTCCAAGAGGAAACGGCTGGCGACGACTGGGGATTTGTCAACCACTTGGTTGGATTGGTGGGATCCGTAGAGAAGCGATTTCCCCCCCTCGTTGTGATAGACGCGATTGAGGGGCTTGAAACATTCGTAGGCGAGACGGATCAGTTCGGCGAAGGTCGCACGAGACGATCGCGGATCGCTCAACTTACCAGATTGGCAACACAGGTAGGTGTTCAACTTGTTTTCGTCGTGGAAGAGCCTGACGGTACGTCTCGACTCCCGGAACAATACGTGGCTGATTTGGTGATTCGACTTCGATACAATGATGACACATCGTATGTACAGCGATATATTGAGATCGAGAAATGTCGTGGCGTTGCGCACGCGCGAGGCAAACACGAATTCTCAATTCGTTCCGGCCTTGGGACGTTCACTGGTCGGGAATCGAACATTGATGATCCTTTCATATCGTGGGTCGAGGAAGTTGAATTCGATATTGACCGAATAGCGAATACAACGACATTAGCCCATATTCACATCAGCGAGTCACTTCACCTTCGTAGTAGGCAGGTAAGGAGTACACCGCAGCTAGGTTTCGACTTGATAGGTGCGCCAACCTTCGGTCTGGAACGCTTGGACAAGCGCGTGGAGATCGAAAAGTCAGTTGAGTCGCGCCAGAACCGGGAAAGCCACCAATATTCATTGCCTGGTTCCTTTACAGTTCTCTTCGGGGAACCTGGAACGTTCAAGAGTCGTCTCGCTAGGCGATTTCTGGCCCAGACCTTTGTTGACAACAAGGGAAAGACACTACCTCTCCAAGAGCAAGGCGTCGCCGTCCTGATTACAACTGGTTCAATCGAAAAGGAAATGTTACGTGACAAGATACTGCTTCACCTCGCAGCACCGGACGCGACGAATATATCTCAGCTTTCAAGTCGCCTTCTATGTCGTCGGATTAATGTTAGGCACCTTTCAAGTGCCTACTTGATGCAAATCGTCGACCGACACTTGTTTAAAGCTCATGCGATCCTACACGGCAAGATGGATATCGATGAGTTGCGTCACACTATTTCCCATGACGACCTACGAAAGGTCGCGCATCGCATCCGAATTGTAATTGAGGATTGGCAGTCAATAATCGCGTCACATCCGCTTATTAGAGATGAGCCACTTGCATTGGAAACTGTCGCTTCTGCTCTACAAAGAGAAGGGGTTACTTCGCTTATTGTTTCATCGCAATCTGGAGCACTCTTGGAACGACGTTCACGTTATGAATGCAATGACCTCGAACGACTAGACGTGAATCAAATCGTAACGTGGAGTGTCCCATTCTTCGGCGAGCGACGTGTTGCCATTGGCTTTAAGACAGCCATAACACACGGTGGACCTTCGCACGTTTTTGAACTTTGCCCTCGGGATCCGAGCGGCTTTGACGACACTGAGTCTTTGTCTGTTAATCCACACTTTGCGCTGTACGAAAGCGTTGGACTTGGTAATCCGAAACGTATACCGCTTGCCGTAAGATTGTATGGCGGAAATCATACGCCGAATGACAATACAATGGTGCAATTTGCAAAGGTAGTTGCCGACGCTTTTTCACAGGTGTTTATTCCTTGTCGAGAAAGCACGGAAGTCGTATCCTTCGATGACGCCGAAGCCTACGAAGGTTTTTTCACTTTCGCCGATAACCTCGACAATTCGCGGCTGGACCATTCAATTGTCTTTCAGATCGATGAGTTTTGGTCAGATGGCAAGCGTTCTTTGCTTTCGCTCGATTCATACTTCAACGCGATTGTGGCTGAGCGCAATTCCTCGAAGGAGGACGGCTGGATTCCTCGTAGTGACGAGGACGTGTATTCGCTCTTTCATCCTCGCCCGTTCAATGAAGTCATCACGACGAAGCGAACAAAACATGTCCACGAATTGACTAGGCGAACCGCTAAGCTACCATACGTAACCCGGCGGGATATGTTTCGTGCAGACACTGTTCGGGCAAATGGAGAGGCAATGCGAGTCGACAGAATCCCATATTTGTGGGATTTTGGGATGATTGTTGCGGAATATGACTATTGGAATACTCCAAGCTTGCGCCGGAGAGTGCTATTGAACGACGGTCGGACGGTGTCAGACGTATTTGATCGTCTAAGCATGACGAGCAAGAGGCCTCCTCTGCCAGTCGTCACGTGGGGAGAGTTTTTTACGGCGTGTCAAGTGATTGCCGAGTACCACAAAACTGCCACATTCGATGTTGATTTGTCTACTCCTGAGACGTTAAGTTGCCTCGTTCTCGAAATATGGGCTTCCCTGAGGATGGAAATGGTGCGTAACGCTACTGGGGAAGATCCCTTTGGCGAGAAACGTACTATTAAGGAAATGTGCACGATGTGTTCGCTTACTCTCTTCATTGCTCTGGCACAACTGATTGCGGCGTGTCCACATTTGACCGCCAAGAACAGGCGAGTATGTCGCGATCACGTTTCGCCGAGGGCTGCGGCCTCTCGCGAATGGTACCATACAGCGAGTGCCATTTTCCGAGAGCGCGGTAATGAAAGACGTCTTGTGCTTTTGCGGTTGCCTGGATTCTTTAGCACGCGCGGCGACTGGTCGCTAGCAGCTGCTGCTGGAAGCCGAAGTCCTCTATTGGCTCATCGAGCTTTAGACATCTTGTCGAGTCGACGATTGAACCTGTTGCGGTTGCAAGACGGCATCGGTTTGCCGGTACGCGATATTGTTCGGGACGACCAAATGGGAGAATTGGTCACGGCGATAAACATTCTCGACCCCGCAATTGGTGGAAGTCGGCGATTGCGGTTATCAGAAATCGTTTCAATTGGTGCAGATTGGACACCTGGGTTCAATTGGCTTTGGCGGTCACGAATACTTCGCTACGATCGCGATTCATTCTATTTTCGTCGATGGGTCGCGCGAATGATAGAAGAATCAGCGGAATGGATACCCAACGAATTAAAGGGCTTGGACGCCCTCACGGAAGTTGCCCGCAATATTCGATACGAGCAGAGCGATCAGGAGAGCCTTTCGGACCTATCGGTCGAGAGGAAGTTTCTGCGTCCGTTTGACGAACGTGTCGAGATTTTGCGCGCGGCATTACGAATCTGACGGTCACGATCTCGAGCGGTTGCTTTGACGAACGGAATCAAGCTGTCGAGAAAGAGCCAACCGGCCTGTTGCCGTCTTTTTCCAACTTTGGAATTCTCTTTGTTCGTCGTCGTTTCCTTCTCCTTGGCACAGTGAGCTCAGTTTAGCTTGAGTCAATTTAGCGAATGCAGCCGTTCCCTTCTTAAGTGCTTTCTCCAAATCATCAAGGGATTCGATTGAAAACTGGTGATCGGCCGAGCCAATTTGAACAATGTCGGGCCGACAATCATAGAATGCTCGCACCGTTATAGGTACGGATACCGATACTGGGCAGTTTTCCGATGGCGGAAGCTTGGCATATATGTGCACTTGCACGCCTTCACCCTTAATCCGATCAACACTCAGACCCCGTCTGACACACCAATTGAGAACTAACGCGCTCTTTTCAACTACCGAACGATTTCTCGTCCACGCAGTTTCCGTCTCATTCTTTCGCATCATCATCAGACTCGTACTCATTGCTGTTGTTCCTAATTCCTGGCACCGGTAGAAAGCATCCAAGGGTAGACCTCGGCATTCCCTTATCCGCTAGCTTAGCAATTCGCAAGCTTTTTGTGTGTATTTCGTCATTTTTTTCTTCGCCGAAGTAAGAGAGGCTTGTCTCGGTTGATCCCTGCAGGAAATTTGTGTGGATCTCGAATCTGCTTGAAACTTATGACAGCTTTGAAAGCTAAGATGCTGACAAACAACTTTTTTCTAGTGCCGGTCTTTTCGGATACGTGGCCTGGGTGTTTATCAGCCTCTAAGCGGCGAACGTGCATTTTTCGACTACAAACGGCCCACCGTAAACGGAATGTGGTTTGCATCCAAAGCCTTACCGTCGTCTTGAAGCACGCGTGATGCGGACGATTGAGGTCAAAGCTGGATTGCCGGCAAGAAGGCTTGATTTCGTCGTGCCGTACCTCCGCAACAAACGCATAATACACTAGACGTAGCTCTTGTCGAGATCCCTTGCCATGCTTCGAATCACCGTCATTTCCAGTCCCGACAATGCCGAACGGTACTATTCGGCGGCGGACTACTACCTTGATGAGGAAGCCGTGCCAGCCCGATGGCATGGACAGGGGGCAGAACGGCTGGGGCTGCATGGCGAGCTAGTTTTCGACCATTTCTCGGCACTCTGCCGAAATAGACACCCTCTAACGGGTAAGCAAATCACCGCTGCCCACCGCGACAACCGACGGGTGGGCTATGACATTACGTTTTCCGTAAGCAAGTCGGTCAGCATCCTGTACGCGTTGGCTGGCGATGAACGCATTCTCAAGGCATTCCAACAAAGTGTCCAGGATACAATGCAGCTGATCGAGCAGGATGCCGCGGTGCGGCTTCGTAAGGACGGAGCGAATTCGGACAGACTTGTGGGCAACCTTGTCTATTCGGATTTCTACCATAGCCTTTCCCGTCCAACCGGCCAGGACAATGTACCTCAGCCTCAGTTGCACGCCCATGTCGTCGTGCAGAACATGGCATTCGACAGCGAGGAGGGGATCTGGAAGGCTCTGCAGGCTGGCGGAATCAAGGCATCGGCACCCTACTTCCAGGCGGCGTTTCGGGCGAAGCTTGCCGAGAGAATTCAGCAGCTTGGCTACGAGATCGACGTTAATGATAATGATTTTGAGATTCGCGGCATACCCGACCGTGTGATCAAGGCATTCTCAAAACGCACCGAAGAAGTCGAGCAGCTGGCGAGAATGCTCGCGAATGAACAAGGGGTTGCGCAGCTTTCAGCAGATGCCAAGGCAAAACTCGGTGCGACCTCAAGACGCAATAAGGTCAAACACTTAGACTGGCAGCAACTGAAGGACCATTGGCATTCCGAGATTAGCCACGCCGACATCCAGGCCGTCCATTTCACGCATGAAGACGCCAGGAAACAACTGGGAAACTTCCAGGACCGGAGTGCCGCGGCGTTTCAGCTGGCCCTGGATCATCTGCTGGAACGTCATAGCGTCGTCTCCGAGCGTCAACTCATCGCGGAGACTCTGAGGAGGGGGCTCGGGGCGGTTCGGCTTGATTCGGCCCGCCAGCAACTTCAACGCACCGATTTGCTAAAGGCCGTTTACGACGGTACGCCAATGGTTACGACTCGTCAGGCCATGGACGAGGAGAAAGAACTCATTGCTGTCGCAAAGCGGGGAATGGGTGTCATGCGTCCGATCGGTACTATTTCGGAGACTGATCTTTCCGATTTGAATGCCGGGCAGAAGGCAGCCGTTCGGCACTTGCTTAGCACACGGGACCGGTTCGCGTTAGTGTCCGGACGGGCTGGTGTGGGAAAGACAACGATGTTGGTTGCCACCAAAGATGCCATGGAACAAGCGGGGAAGAGGGTCACTGTACTCGCGCCGACGTCTTCAGCCGCACGGGGAACCTTGCGCTCGGACGGCGTTGCAACAGCCGAGACACTGCAGCGTTTTATTGTTGACCGGCAGATGCAACTGCGTGCTGCTGGCCAGCAAGTCCTTGTTGATGAAGCTTCCTTGGCCGGAATAAAGGACCTGCTTGCTTTGTCCAGGTTGGCAGAACGACATGATTTCCGCGTGGCGTATATTGGGGACGCGCGGCAACACAAATCCGTGGGGCGCGGCCACATACTCAAGGTGCTTGAGGATTTTGGGGGTGTGAGGCCCGTCAACGTCCATGACATCCTCCGCCAGACCGGCGAATACAAGAAGACGGTTGAATTGCTCGCCGAGGGCAAGGCCGAGGAGGCCTTTGACCGACTGGACAAGCAGGGAGCGATACGCACGGACGGTTATGAGGCGCTTGCCCGCACCTTCGTCGAACATCTTCAGCGCGGCCGGACCATAACCGTTGTCTCCCCCACACACGCCGAAGGAGCAGTCGTCGCCCAACACATCCGCGCGCAATTGAAGGAAGCCAACCTGATCGCAGACGACGACCGGTTGTTTTCGAGGCTTGTTGACCTGCAGACGACTGAGGCCGACCGAATGGATCCCAATCAGGACTATACTGGGATGACAGCACAGTTCGTGCGCAATAAGGGACCGTTTCGGGCGGGACAGCGATTCCTCGTGGAACACGACACACAAGACGTGTTACGACAATTTGCAACGGCGTACCGCCTCTACCGAACCGAAACCTTCCCTGTTGCCGTGAATGAGAGGCTGCGAGTGACGTCGGGAGGCCGTACGTTATGTGGACATCGCCTGGAAACCGGCAGCAGCTACACCGTCAAGTCATTCACGAGAGACGGTAACATCATCCTAAAAAACGGCTGGGAAGTCTCCAAAGAATTTCAGCATCTTAGCCAGGACTATGTCGTAACATCCTTTGCCGCACAGAGTCGGACAACTGACTCGGTTTTGGTCGCGATGGGCAGTGTTAGCTTCCCCGCTGTTAATGCTACGAGTTTTTATGTCTCACTTAGTCGGGGGAAGCTGAGCGGCCAGGCCCTGGTTTTTACCGACGACCCGGCCGGGCTGCGAAAGGCAGTAACGCGGCCTGACGAGAAGCTCACTGCCAGCGAAACGGTCGGTCGACCTTCAAGGCGCTCGCGGCTGAAACACCGGTTGCAGCATTTTGTGCGGGTTTCAAGGCATAAACTTGGGTCAGTTCGCTCAGCTATCAAACCAAAGGAATTAGATCATGGCGATACATCTACCCAAGGTCTCGCTCGATAGCGCTCCCAGCCCGAATGAAGGCAATTCCCAAACCAAGTCACGTGGCCCAGCGCCGATGCTGTCCCTGGTCAAGAAGTCTGGAGTACGAACAGCGTTCGATTACCATCTCTTAACGCGAATGGATTTCGACGGCGACAGTCAACTGCGACTTCAGATGGGCGATGACGTTGTGATCTTGCGCGGCCACGCTATCGAAAGAATCTTTGCGGACCTCTTAACCCATACAATTTTCGAAATAGTTGAGGTCGACCCGCTTCGCAACGAGTCGTCGGATTATCGCCATTGTGTTGCTCAGATGGAAATCACTTCTTTCGACACGTGAAGATTGTGACAGCACTGCTATCGCGACGCTCCGGCATAAGCGAGCGTACTTTCCGACAGACATAGTACAAGAAAAAATCTCTTGTGCGCCAAACATTTGTCATGCACGTGCGTATCATACACACGGACTGGTTATGGCCTCTCGACGGAATGGAGCAACTGCCATGCATGATCGCCTGTATTTCAAGTTGAAGCGCACGATCCACCAGCTCTGCCAGGAGTGCGACCGCCCACTGCCGAAACGGGACGCACTGAAGCGACTGGCTCAGCAAGGCAACTGGGCGTTCTACCCGCAGGAGTTCTCCGATGCGATGAGTGATCGACGCGGTCCCATGTCAGACGGCATGCTGCACGGTATCGCCGAACACCTCAAGGTAACCAAGGAACGCATTGTTGAGTTCACGTCCGAAGTACCCCAGCACTTAAGCGAGCTTGATGTGTTTCGCAAGGGCCTGCACCATCTCCTGCATCTTGCCGATATCGCCACGGGGGGCTTTCGACCGCACGTACGGTCGTTTATCCGTGATCAGCAGTCGCTGAACCAAGCAATCGACGATATTCTTCTTGCCGTAGGAGCGGACACCGACAGATCTGTTACTGTAGCGCTCCCGATCAGCCTTCATGACTCAGAAGCTATTGAAAAACTGCTTTCCATTGCCGCTGGGCGCATGCTGATCGACAACAATTCGTTTCGGGCCAACGTCACAAGTTGGTGGAAGGCCAACCCCAACGCAATTTTGTCAGCCTATTCCACGAACAACACGCATTGTGGCGCCTCCGTCCTCCTTCCCGTGCAAAAATCGACGTATGATGCCTTACGACGTGGTGAGATCCGCGACATCCACATCGACGGTAGCGACATTCGACTTCACAGTCGGTATTTCTTTCTCGTTGCGCTTGCCGATCGCAGCTTCACATTGAGGCAGAATCCCCGACACATGACGACACCGATCGCCGGCTGCGTCTTTGCCCAGGCGGCAATGGCCACTACGGACCGTGACACAAAGCACATTCACGTCCTCTCCTTTGCCGGTACAGAGACGAATCGCAAACGACAGATCGACAACGGATTTCGGGCGCTGGGCGTGAATATGTCGCAGACGCCGTATGAATTGATGGAGTTCTCGCCGACGAATCCCAACGCGTCTGTCATCGCCAGGGCGATTGATATTTCACGTCCGCTACTAAAGTGCCTGCGAGGGAAGCCAACGGCATAGAGACAGCCGTATGTGCCCTCTATCGATTGCCCTTCCGATTTCCATTTCCATTCAGCAACCACGCCAAAGACCCATTCTTTTGCGTCGGCAGAGGTGCTCACATGGACCTTCAGCTTCATTTAGATTCAAATCTCTCGCCGTCCCCTACCTGGAACGCCATCAGATCGTTGCAGGCGGCCCGAGAGAAACCGTCTCACCGAGTCCATCATGACATCTACGAAACGTGGATCGATGAAAACGTTTATGCGACTCCTAGCTGGACAACGTACGAGCTCAAAACTCTGATCGCGACGATGGAGACTTGCGATGAGACGGATACGGTTCCGACATTCACTCGCCCGCCCCTGAATCGAGTATACGCCCGTGCCCGCCGCAAGCTACGCTGCCGACGAGCTGTCTCACTGTCGCCGGTGATGGCACAACTCACCGCAACATCGGACCGCAACGTTGTTCGCGACCCGGAGGTACGCCGCGCACTCCGCCGAATCCAGTGTCTCTACGATCCGAACTACCGTCCGCACGTCGCGCTGGCACTATACGCAAAATGTCAAAGCTACCGCCAAGTTGCCCGGATTCTTGGCGTTTCGTGCTCACTCATCTACCGCGAGGTCGATGCGGCCATTCACGAATTCCTGCAGCTGATCAACCTGGACTGATTCGCTACGTGGACCGCTTTGCAGGTAACTGAATGGTGGGCAAGCGGCAAAACGACTCTTAAGCCTGCCTAACAGCTCCGCTCTCCTGGCAACAACATCCGCCCAAATCGGATACTTAGAACGTGATAACAATCACACGATCGACGTCCAACGTGGTTCTTCCAGCACAACAACACTCGTAACGCTCTCTATTGGCGACTACCCGCTGCACTTGACCGCCGATGCGGCAGGCCTTCAGAAGGGAATTGCGTCAGGCAAAGCCAAATCTGGACAAAACGACGATCACCGACATCACTGCATATTAATGTGTTCCATAGACCCTCTGCGTCGCCGAGATGGCTGGTACGCGCTCGCAAATCTCTTGATCGACGTTGATCACGCCTTCGTCGAACAAATCGCCGCGACGGACAATCGCGTCTTAACCTATCATCGTCCATTATGGCATATTCATTCAATTAGATAAGGGCTTCTGCGCTTCTGTAACGACACGGTTCTCAGGCCGTCGCCAACGCCGCTCACCACTTCGGCATGCTACCCCGTCGCACCGCCACATCTCCCGCATTCTGCCGCTCTCTAACCAGGCGAAGTGAGCGCTTTTACGACATGTCTGTGACGGAGCGCGATTCCCAGTGAAACAATGCGTGCCCCGCCGTTTCCATGCCCGGCGACTACCACGGGCGTGCACGGACGCCATAGTCAGGTCCTACTCTTCCAGGAGACTCATGTATGTCAACACGACGACGATTCGTTCAGCAATTCCGCACCGTGCTTGCTAACCTTACGTTCTATCCCGTGGAAACCGACGTCCATTTGCTTGCACCGGAAGAGGAACCGCAACCATTGGAGCGGACGTCGGAGAACGCAGAAACGGATCTGCAGGCATTTGTCGAGTGCTGTTCCAAATTGGTGAGAATTGTACCACATTTTGAAAGCATCATGAGTTCCATGTTCGCGCGTTTTTCAATGTTCGATGCCGAAATCGTTCAGGAGGCCCTTGACGGGTTTCTGCCCTATTTAGCGCGTCATCCGGAAATCATCGCATTCGACGACCGAATGGCAATGGTCTTGCGCCACCGGATCATTGACCGACTCCGCCGCCGTAGAGCCTGCCGCAATCGCGAAGTGCACGCGATACAGAACTGTGCCGAATACCATTTCCACGACAAAATGCTCCAGGAACGTATCCGGTATGTCCAGGAACTGGATCGGATTATGGGAACGTTGCGACCGTTTGAAAACCCCATTCATTGCCAGATGATTCTGCTGCATGCGTCAAAACTGAATAATTCAGAGATTGGAGAAGTCCTCGGGCGCAACCGATCCACGATTTTGCGTTGGCAACGAACGCTGCTGCCAATGCTTTACCGCTTGCCCACTGCCCTTGATCAATTGACCCCAGATTGTCGCGAAATCGTCGATTTACGACTTCGCGGAGAGTTGAGCCGCCGCGACATATGCCAGTTGCTAGGCATAACGGACTCGGAATGTCGAAGGCGACTGGCTGTGGCGCGCTGGCACATTCGACAATGGATCAATACGTAGCTCCCGTTGAACGATTTCTCAGCGGGACTGCTCAACGGTGTCCCCGCCGATCATCGCGCTGATCGTCGCTGTCGTTGGCCCGCAAACGACCGCGACGTTGTGTTTCAATATCAATGTGCAGCTTGAGATCTGTCCAACTACAACCTAGGTCCCGCTCGGCCGTTTGATTGTCGATTGCGTCCCCATAGTGCCACGCCACGAACTTGGGAGCCGTCGACATTAACAAATCTTGAATGTGTGAAACGGTTCGTGCCAGCGGGTACAGCCTGTCTTCCTCGGCCGTAAGGGGACGTGTGTTGACACTGGTTTGTGCACTCTCAAACGCACTCGGTAGGACCCCGTAGTCAAATCGAACGAAAAGGGGCTGAAGGGCGCGGAATACGTTCTCGTAGTTACCATCCACAACCCAATTTGCAATCGCCTGATCCAACGTGTGCCGTGCGTCATCTTCAACGTTGCGCAGACGCGCGGGGCGTTCCACGCACACGCCGGCTGCTGAAAGTGTGTCGTAGTAAGTGGCGGTTTTTTCGCCAGCATATACCCTATCAACGGCAGCTATCCGCCGGTCCATCTCGGTTTTGTCATCAAAATGGTTATTCATAGTCGCTAGCGACACTACGCGAGATTTCCGACATCGTCAATCCCATTCTTCTGGACGTACGCGATTCCGTGAGTTGATGCCTTCGGTGCTCGATACACGCGGTAACAACCCGCTTAAGCCGAATTAGGCCCCCGTCCAGCTTTCGGCCATATCACATTTGCCCGTTCTATTCCGCTGACAACGCAACCATAGGACACGCCCCGTGCACGTTGTTGTCTCTTCGCACTCCCAACATGCGAATTAAATGGCAAAACACGCCAAAGGCAAGCAACAAGCCTTGTCGTCGAAAACACCACGCCTCGGTCGCCCTGGATGACGAGCATGCACAGCTTGCCGGTAATACTCGAAACGCAGAACCGTTCTTCCGCGACGTGCTATGCGTTTCTGCAACAGCAATGCCACTTGATGCGTTCACAGGGTGAAACATCGGAATTGTCACACATTTCCCCTCCCTGCGAAAGGAGAGCTTCGTGCCTGCTACCAACTACCGGTCGCTACCCGTGTGCGATTGTATGCCGCTCAGTCAGATTCGGCCGATCATCGAACGTCGGGTTGTCACGCTGATGCAGAGTATCCGCGACATTGGACTACTTCAGCCCGTACTTGCCTGTCCCCATCCCGATCAACCGAACGTGCATGGCGTTTTCGGCGGATTGCACCGTCTGGAAGCCATGCGGCGTCTGAAGAAAGAGACGATTGACGCCCATTATTTTCCGCCGGAGCTCTCGATTGACCAGATGGTGATCCGGGCGATGGCAGAAAACGGTGCCAGGGCTGCCATGAACTTCTGCGAGCGTGCGGACGCCGTCACGCTGGTAATGAAGGAAACGGGCCTCAGTGCTGCTGCCGCTGGCGAATTGTGCTGCATGTCGCCTGCAGAAGTGTCCAAATGCCTGTCCTGCGTGCAGGACCTGGAAGAGTCCGTGCGGCTCAAGCTTGCCAACGCCAATATTGGCTACTCGATTGTCTACGAGTTGGCGAAGCACCCTCCGAATGTGCAACTCCGCTACGTCGACGACGTCGTGGCGGGTATGACCCGAGACAAGTTGATCAAGCAATTGCAGGCCCCTACGGCACGCAGACTCCATCTTCGCATCGACGCGCCGACCTCCTATGAAGAGTTGCTTGCAGAGCTTACCGAGCGTATCAACCGCCTGAAAGCCCACCAGAAACTCGGCACCCCCTTCGAGAACGTCTTCAAGCTTCTGGATTAGCGTTGCCGCCGCTTTGCCGTTCCTAAAAGGGCGTCCGGCCATGATCTCCGCGGACGGCGACGGGCCGCGTCGCCGTCTCCTTCACGTTGAATGCCCTCCACGAACCATAGGAAACCCACCCCATGTCATTGTCCGAAGCAATCACTCATGACCTGGCGGCCCGCGAAAGTGGGGTCGCGCCCGTCTTTCTGACGAACGATCTGATCATTGACGTGCTCGTGGTCAGTTCGGCGATCGCCTTTACCGTCTACTTGCTCTGCTTTTGTCCACGTCAGCCGGCACCATTTTCACCGCCGACCTTTTGGTCCAACGTTTGGGGCTCGCTTTCGTGTGTGGGAGTCTTTTTTATCCTGTCGTATTTCGCGGGTGACTTGATCCTGCGAGTGTGGGAGTTCTACCATGCAACACGATCCTAACGCCAGTCTCCTGTCGCCAGTGGGACTGTTGTGCCTGTTGGCGGCGGCGATTTTGCTTACCTATCTCGTGTCTCGCAGCCTCAATCACACGCGGCCGACCAAGGTCGGCGATGACGGCGAATCACCGGACTCGCCAGCGCATCCCACGGACGGTGTCCTGTCGACCTTGCGGACTGATCGGCACCGACTTTGCGAAAACATCATGTTGCTTGGCGCAACTGGGTCGGGAAAGACCTCGATCCTCAAACGCATGATGACCGAATTCCTTGCGGAAAAGCGAATAGGCTGCTGTTTTCTCTCGGTAAAACCTGACGCCCCGTTTGATTACGCGAGAATATGCCGTAAGGCGGGTCGCAGCGACGTCAAGCTCTTTGTGGCTGGAGAGACGAAATTCAACTTCCTTCTCTATGAGCTCACCCGCGCGGGCGGCACGATTGAAAGTGCCGCGTTGCTTTTTGAGCAAATGGATGAACTTCAGGCTGCAACCAAAGGAGGAGGGGGCAAAGAAGAGAGTTTTTGGTCCGATACCAGGCGTGAGGCATTGATCCACTCGATCGGCGCATGCTTCGTCGCCTTCGGAAAACACTTAACGATACGGCACGTGCATGCCATGCTCTCGGACGCGCCGTCGTCTTTGTCGCAGGTCGATGCAACAAGTCAGGAATGGTACGGCAACAAGTGCCGTCTGACGCTGGAGATGGCCGCCAAAGCCGTTCGTACCGCCGAGCACGAACGTCGCGTCCGTGAAGCCTACGAGTTTTTTACGCGCAAGATCCCGGCCGCCGGTGAGAAAGTCGTGGGGGCCACGACGATGCATTGCGCAGCGCTGCTTGCTAACTTTACCCGGGGAAAGCTCTACGACACGTTTTGTTGCAGTCAGAGCGATCATACGCCGGATTGGGATTTGGAGGGCGGGATCACAATCTTTACCGATTCGGTGCACGAAGGGAAGGGGTTCCAATTTGGCCAGATGGCCTATTCACAGATCTTAACGCGCGCCGCACTGGCGCGCCCGGTCAACGTGGACACACCCATCGTCGTTATCTGCGCGGACGAGTACCAGCTCGTTGCTGCCCCGCAGGCCGACAGCGACGCGGCCACACAAGGGCGTTCCCAACGCCTGGCACGAGTCTGCTGTATCCAGGGTATCTCGACGCTTCTGAATGCGATGCAAGACGGACTTAAGGCAAAGTATCAGGCGCACACACTGCTTTCGAACTTCAACACGAAATTGTTCCTGCAAAACAGTGACATGGAAGAGACAGGCAGCTATTTCGAGAAGCTTTGCGGCCAGATGGTGCGCACCATGGTCGGCAGTAGTCAGAATCCCGTGCAACAAAACAACCCGTACGACGTTCTAGGGGTAGGAAACGCGATGCACGTTAACTTTCACGAGCAACTGCTTCCACGAAAGTTGGCCTCGGCACTGACGCGTCTTAAGTCTGGTGGAAAAGCACACGGCTTTGTCGTTACCGGCTACGTCCATCAAACCGGCACGCTGTTCGAAAACGGGCTGCCATTTAAGACCTTTGCCATTGCACAGGACCTGTCATGAACGAACAACAGCAACCACGTTCGCTGACCGAAGATGGCTTTCGGACGTTGACGCTTCTGATTAACTTTATCCATTTTTCCACCTATCCCCTACGGCTCTACAGCCGAAAGCCCGGAACCGTAGGGGCCTCGGCGTGGTTCCCCGGAATCATCGTTGGTTTCTTCCTGATGATGATCGTCACTGAGCTCTCGGGCGGTCACACGTGTATCCTCGCCTGGCATTTTTCCTGTGTCAGCTGGTACCTGTTGCTTACCCATCTGATTATCTACCTCCGCCGGCATAAGCAGGGGACGGGAGTCCATACGCATTATGTCGGTGAGCCTTGGTTTGGATCCGAACAAAAGTGCGACGCGACGTTTGCGATCGTCTTTGCCGTAGTCTCATTTGCCTTGAACGAACAGGGGTTTGCCATTTGGTGGCTCGCAAACGTTCCGTGTTCACTACTGTCCGTCGAGTTGCTTCGGCAACGCGACAATGCGCGGCAGCGGCAGATCACCTCAACGATGATCGAGCAACGCTACTGGCAGGCGATGGTACATAACGCCCGAAGGGAGCATGACTTTGAGTAATGCAGTGCAGTCACAGCCCACGTCGCAAGGACAGGGCAACGAAAAAGCGAATGCCGTCCGCAATATCCTCCACGGAGTTTGGGAACGCAACACCAATGGCAACGGCTTGTCAAAAAACGACGGTCGTTTCCAGGGCTGGCTGGCTCACGGGTCAACCGAAATCGCCAACGTTCTCGTTCGAGGGGAAGCGGCCCCCATGTATGACCATGGACTGTCGCCGCAACACGTTGAAATACCGCAGGAAGAACAGCAGTCCTTGAATTACACGCAAATGGAAGACGACCACGCCGACGCAAGGTCACCTCCGGGACACGATTCCCCGAGTCACGGCAAACAACTGCAGCTTGAACGGTAGGGCCTTGCCACGGTGGCATTGCCCCAAGTTACCCTTTTTTGGAGAGCGAATGATGACCAACGGACAATTCAAGAAAATTCATCGGCGATTCTGCGTTGCCCTAGCGGTAGGCATGGCTGCGTTTTCAGCCGCTACGGCGGCACCGCCCAACACGCCTACCTCGGAACAGCAGGACGTGTACAAGCAAGTGGAGGTCTATGCTCATGAGCTGACCGACGATTATTTCGCGAAAGACACCCAACGTTGGAGAGACTACTTTCAGGCGTTTCGAAGCGATGCGGTCCTTCGTCCTTTTGTCGCAAAACTCCTCACCTTCCCACAGAAAGCACGTGTCGCTGCCGAATTGGGCGGAAACGGAACGCATGACCGATTCCGGGAGCTATTTAGGACGATGGTGTTCGATGACCAAGAAACAATCAAAATGATGAAAGAGAGTCTACAGGGCGTCAATCGGTTCCTCTACGACGACGTGGACG
>JAGQPD010000349.1 GCA_020426865.1 Planctomycetales bacterium | reverse complement strand
TTCCACATCAAACCGCTGGATCACAAACCCGCGTGAATTCTCCGACAACGCGGCAAACAAATCGGACTCGCTCCCCGTGAAATTCTGCTGCACGTTTCCCGTGATCGTCAGCAGCTGCGAATGCTCGTGTTTGAACGGCATCGCGTACGACGTAAACGCAAAGAAGGTCGCCGCGGCCACCAGTAATAAAGCAAACCAAAGCAATCCGGCCCCCAAACATAGTCCAACGGCAATACAGAGAAATAAATAGACAAGTTCCTCGGGTTCTTTGATCGCCGCGCGAAAACGAACGATCGATAACGCTCCCACCAAACCTAATGATAATGCCAACGATGATTTTACAACCGCGATCACCGCAACCGTCACAATGGTCAGCAATGGGAATACGCGAGTCACTGAATCGCTATACGAACCGGCCTGCGAAAAGCGACGGTAGATGTACCTTAGATAGAGCGCCAACAGCCCGCCAATGACCAGGTATATCCCCAGCTGAACCATGGCCTCGGAACTGTTGGGCAGCGAAAACGCGCCGCGAATTCCGTCAATAAACCTGGGTAATTGTTGTGCTTCGGTGGGATCCAACGAACGTTACCTCCCCGGATCTTTTGGGGCTTACGACAATAAAGGAATGGAAATGCCGTTAGGGTGACGCAAGAACGCGCGGTTGTGGAACCACTTCCAACGGTAGCGCCAACGGCAACTTGCTCGGAAAGAGCGCGGCTCAATTGAAGATCTCGTTTTCAATGCCTTCGGCACCATTGCGTGACGAAATCGCCTTCAGGATGATCTTCTCTGTGCTCTCCGTGAGAAAATGTACCGAACCATCGCACATCAGGAATAGAGCTCCACCAGCATGCTCGGAAAAGATCCGCTCCTTGGACCATTTCTTGTCGCTGTCCGATGAGTTGACTCCCTTGGCAATGTGCCCAATGTTCTTGCCAGAAACCCAAGTACCATTGTAATCGCCATCGCCATCAAGGCCACGGCCCGTGCATTCGGTCACACACGCCGTATAGGTCATTCCGTCCGTAACGTGCTTGGTGCGAACCGCTGGGGGAACTCGCAGTTCATCGCCACGAAACAACCCTTTGGTGCCAATCAGAATCCCCCGCTGGCTGCCGTAGACCTCGTTGGTGGCCGGGTTTAGGGAATCGGGTGACGGACCGGAAATTCCTAGATAATCGATACAGGCCAACCCCTCGCCCGGCAATCCCTCAAGATTGTACAACTGGTCCGAGAGGCTCCGATGCTCCTCCCGATCACTTGTGCTCGGGCAGATGTATATCGGAATGACTTTGGATGCCGCCACGACGTTGCTAGGGACCAGAAATGACTTTTGCATATCCAATGCATCGGCCACCGACGATTCCTCGATGTACCCCAGCAAGTGCGCGGCCCAAGAATATGCCACATCATCGGGCGGTGTGCGCGAAACCCACGTCTGCCCTTCGGGGAACTTCCCCTGAGCCGACTCGAAGTTCAGCAACCCGATGCCAATTTGGCGCATGTTGCTTGCACACTGTGTGCGGCGCGCCGCGTCGCGGGCGGCATTGACGGCCGGCAACATAATCGATGCCAGAACACCAATGATGGAGATCACCACCAACAACTCTACTAGTGTAAACGCGTTACGCCCTTTTCGTTGCCAGCTGACGTGTTCCATTTTGGTGCCTTCTAGTTCCAGAACTTGCCAATCTCTGCCTCGTCGATTCCGCCCAAACAGGTCGTCACGAACCTGGGGCTACAAGCCTTAACCATAACTTCATATTCAAGTTACGGCAATATCTGCGCCTTTGTGCCGCAAATTTTTTTGGGGGGGGAGCATGCCGACGCCCGACCGCCACCCCCCCCCAGAATTAGGGGGAGGCTGGTGGCAGGACGGTGATTTAACAAAGATTTAACCCAAAAGTTCCGCAATTACACGTCGATTTTTGGGATTGCGAATTCCGGACGGTCCTCACGATGCAGCAGCCCATTGGCCGGATCGGAATTGGTGAATCGCTCGGTTTGCGGGTCCATGGCCAACGTCGGGCCAAGTGTCAAGACCGCACCGTCGATGTTCACATCGTTAGCCCGCAAATGGCCCGCCATGCGATCCAACGAACTAGAAAGCATCGCATCACTGGCGAATTTGTCAGCGATTTCGTCGTAGGCGACCGGTTCTCCTAGGCGATGCGAGATATTGCCCGTATGGCACAACGCACTGCTCAGGTGCCCTTCAGTGACCTCGGCATTCAACGAACTGGCATCGCGCGACACGACCGCTTGCAAGAAGTTCTTGAAGTGATCGCCCCCTCCGTGCCATTCCTTGATCTTGTTGCCGTCCGCGTCAAAGGCCACTGCGGAAGTATACGACGGCACCAGCACATGGCCGTTTTCGCACTGAACCACGACGCCGATCTGTGACCCGCGATAACGGTCCATCTGGCGGCCGCCGGCATAGGCCCGCAGCCCGCGGGTTTCAAAGAACAGCGGTGCCTTTTCATACGCGTGCACGACGATTTGCGTATTGGGCGTATTCCCCGCGTCCTCGTACCCCAGCCGACCGCCGATGCTGAGCACTTTGGGGGACAAGGCCTTCTCTCCCAAGAACCAGCGGGCGATATCCATTTGATGGATCCCCTGATTCCCCATATCACCCGAACCGGTATTGAAGTCCCAGTGCCAATCGTAATGAAGTTTGGGACGATAGATGGGAGCCATGGCGGCCGGGCCGCACCACAGGTTATAGTCCAGGCTATCGGGAATCTTGAGCGGTTCGGTCAGCTTGCCGATACTGCCCCGCGGCTTGAAGCACGTGCCAATGGCGTACTTGATGGCGCCCAAGTTGCCACCTTGCACAAACGCGACTGCTTCTTTCAAGCTCGGGCTGGACCGCGACTGCGTTCCGCACTGGATGATGCGATTGTATTTCTTCGCGGCGTTGGCCAGTTGTCGCCCTTCCCAGACGGTTTGCGACACGGGTTTTTCGACGTACACATCTTTGCCGGCCAGCGCTGCCATAATGCCAATCAACGAATGCGTATGGTTGGGCGTGGCAATCGAGACGGCATGGATATCGTCGCGTTCGAGCAGTTTGCGGTAGTCGGTGAATGTCTCGACGTTGTCATACCGGCGGGCGCGGTTGGACAGCACTTCGAGGTCGCAATCGCAAATCGCCACGACATTTTTGCCGAAACCGTCCAGGTGCGAACCGCCACGACCGTTGAGTCCAATCACGCCGACGCGGATTTCGCTGATCTCTTTCGGCGTTTCTCCCAGTGCGTGCCGAGCCGCCAGGCCGCCGGCCGCCGCGGCCAGTGTCGATGTCTTTAGAAAATTCCGCCGATCAAGTGGCATTATAATGTCTCCTAGGTCAAGGTCTGAGCGAGCGCTGCACCAGGCTGGATCGCACACGCGTGCGACAGGTAATTCGATCAGGCGAGCAACGGTGCTACGACGCGTCCTCGCACATCGGTCAATCGAAAATCTCGCCCTTGGTATCGGTAGGTCAGTTGTTCGTGGTCGACGCCCAACACGTGCAACATGGTAGCGTGCAAGTCGTGAACTTCAACCACGTCTTCTATAGCGTTGTAACCGAAATCGTCCGTGTTTCCCAGTGTCATTCCTCCACGAATTCCGCCACCGGCCAGCCACATCGAGAACCCCTTGATGTGATGGTCCCGCCCGGCCGTCGACCCTTTTCCCTGAAACATCGGCGTGCGGCCAAATTCGCC
>JAGQPD010000348.1 GCA_020426865.1 Planctomycetales bacterium | reverse complement strand
CTCATGCGACTGTCGCACGAATGCCAATCACGGGTAACGAAACGGTACTTGATGGCATTGCCAAGATTGGCGGTGTTGAGTCCAAACACCCTCCAATTATCTTCCTTTCACGAACGAATCCCGATGGGAATCCGATCGTGGCAATGATCGATTGGCAGACGATGATGCAGAACGGAGTAACCGATACAAACTACCAGTTGTTACCCGGCGATCGGCTGTTCATTTTGGATGTCGAGTTACCTGAGCGGATCGCGATCACTCAACCCGTCACGTCCACGTCATCCGAGCAGATGGAATCACTTGACACCGACGCCCTGCAAGAGGTCCTACGATCAAGGCTTTCCGATTCGACCATCGGCAATTTCTTGTCCCGCGGAAAAGTCCGCATCGCATCCGAAAAGGTAAGTGACTACGACGACCCACCTCGCATCTACCCACTCATTGGCAACACACAACTACATCATGCGAACTTCAGATGCACAATATTCTTAGACGAACTCGCCGTTGGCGACGCTACACCACAGTTTCAATTCGCCGTCGATCAAACACAACTGCGTGTCGCTACTCCGGTCGCGTCGGCCCAGTCATCGGCCAACGTGGCAACAACGACCGGACACAACGAGGACACCACTACCGGCGGTAGCGAATTCGCCGTATCTCGCGACCAAATCTACGTTGAGGTTTACAATGTCGCCGATCTGTTAGCACCACTGTCGCCGCACGCAAGATCAAAAGACAAAGCACAATCAGACCCGCCCAATCAAGACATCGACGTTGGATTCGACGCATTGATCGATCTTGTGAAAAGCACGGTCTCCCCCGACAGCTGGGATGAAGCGCGCTGTGGTACAACGATCGCGTCTTTCCCCAGCAATCTATCGCTCGTCGTCTCCCAGACCCAAGACGTTCACGAACAAATAGCTGATCTCTTCAGCCAACTGCGTCGCCTGCAGTCAAAGCACATAGAGTACGAAATCACTGAGCTGAAGCTTTCGGCATCGGTGCTAAAACGGCTCGGTATCGGTGGCAAGAAGGTGGCGGTCCTTGAGGAAAGTGAGACACGAGCGTTGATCCAGCACATTGAAAACGACCCCCGCGCACGACACTACTTGCCAATTGCCGCCCAGGGTTACGATGGTGAGACGATTTCGCTGGGCACACAGGAGACGAGCGAGAGTGAGAACCGGCAGGATCCCTTCCGAGTCCAGGGAGTAATGCACGACAACGCAATTCGGTTGTCATTCACTACCGAAGGCGCGCAGACAACGGTCGCTGAATGTCAATCGGTATTGCTAAGGTGCTGTTGCGGTGCGAGCGACAATGACACGAGCAAGGAAAGTTCCGCTTGGTTTCGCCTGGTTAGTGCTCACATCGTCACAGCAGCACCGGAAGCGGAGCAGCAAATTCGCCCGCGAGAAGCGACTTCCAGTGCTACAGGCACTAATAAATGACCGTGCACGCAATGGACGTTGGAGGGCACTGGCCAGCAAAGCCTCCGTGTGCGAGCAGCGACAAGAACGTCCAGCATCGTGCGGCCCGTCACCGTTTCTTACAGAAATCCGAGCGCATTTTTGTGATTCCCAATCTCACCTTGTAAGATAATTTTGTAAGATCATGACGATGCTGGAAATCGATTGATTCGGAACAAGCTCGTCACTTTTTCGGAACTTTGCTGACACGAACGTTGAAAGCGTCGACGATCCCGAATCCAACACGGACTTCGACGACATAGACGACATATTCGGCGCTGACGATGAGCCGAAGGCTGTCTTTTGCATGAGTTACGGAATGGACAACATGAGTGAGGACGATGGATACAGCGGTTCCGCCAGCGTTGGATACTCGGCAAGACGCGATGGGTATGGAGGATATGGCGAGAACGGAGGATATCGAGGCGGTTATGGAGCCACGTCGCCGGTCACCAGGGCACCTCGCATTGCCGAGTGGCCGACGTTTTGTTTGACAGGCCATGTGCTCTTCGGCCTAGCGCTCGGATCCGCCGGCTCGAAGTACGCGTCGACACAACACTGTTGACGGCATAACTTGAGTTTCGACGACAAACAGTGTGCGGAGCTGCGACGTATTGAATCATCCCAGACGGCATCATGCCAACCTTGTTCATCTTTTCCGGCCTTCCAGGAGCGGGCAAGACCACGCTTGCTCGAAAACTGGCTCAACGCTTCTCGGCCATCCATTTGCGGATTGACACGATCGAGCAAGGGTTGCGCGACTTGTGTCATGTTCGCGTGGAGGGCGAAGGTTACCGGCTAGCGTATCGCATCGCCGCCGATAACCTGCAACTGGGTTTGGACGTCATTGCTGATTCCTGCAATCCCATCGAGTTGACCCGCGGTGAATGGGAGTCAGTGGCCAGGAATAACTCGGCCGAGTTCGTCAATATTGAAGTGGTCTGCTCAGACCGAGACGAGCATCGTCGCCGAGTAGAAACGCGCGCGGCAGCGGTGCCCGGACTGCAATTACCGACGTGGGACGAGGTGGCGCATCGGCAATACGACGCATGGACGCGACCTAGAATTGCCATCGACACGGCCCATCGAACTTCTGACAAGTGTCTCGACGACCTAACGGCACACCTCCGGCGGTCACGGTAATCAATTAATCTATTTACAGCCATCGCGAGCGGATTCGTTTCCAAACTCAATCAGCCCTTTGCACTTGAAAAAACCTTCCCAGAAATTGTGCCCCTGGCCGGCGACGACCTCGAGTTTGAAAACGTCGGCTGCTTTGCCGCGGGTGTAAATATTGGCGAGGGCAGCGGAGTTGGCCTCAAGCGGCACGACTTTATCATCATCGCCATGGATGATGTAAACGGGAATACGGTTTTGTGCCAGCACTTCCGCCTTTTGGATGGGATTATGGCGGGATAATTGGGCGTCCAGTTCTTGGGCTGACAATTCAAAGGCTGAGGCTGCGCGATCCAAGCCGGGATAGCTGCGCAGGTCGAATACGGGATAGATCCCGGCGATGCCAGCCACTTTATCGGGATGGGCAATCGCCCAACTGCTGACCCACAAGCCGCCTCGGCTCCGCCCAAGCAGGCATATTTTCTTGGCGAAACCGCGTCGTTCCGTCAGTTCGTGATACAACGCTGACATCCATTGTTGACCGCGTGGACTTCCGTAAGCTTCGCCGGCGTCGATCCCGGCGACGGCGACACCGGCAGCCAGGAATTGCTCGTGCATCCATTTTTCATGCTCATCGGGATAACCTGGCAGCGTTGGCGCATACATGATCCAGGGCTGAGGCTCGCGTCTAAGCTCCTCGGGCGGCCACAGAACAAACGCCGCGCTCTCCTCCAGGAGAAACGTTTCGCCGGGGAGAATCAGATTCTTTACTGGTGCGTCGGGCAAATCCTCCGCCGCATCACATTGGTAAGGTTTCAGAGCGACATGGGTTCCTACAACACACAACATAGCAGTGACAATGTACTTCATAAGCGATTCCCTTATCGCACTAACTTATCGCACTAAATATTGGCGAGAACGGCTGGGGACAGCCGTGTAACTTTCGTCGCTACTATACCACAGCGAGCCGCCTGATATTAGTCGCGTCAATGAGGGCATTTCTCGAAGTAATGGCCGGATCAACATTCGAGTTCCGTAGCGATACTGCCATACGGTTTTCGTCGTTTTTGTACCACAACGCGTGGCGCGCCAAGTGGTCTCGCGTGCGTCGGAACAATCGCGCATGTTTTCCTTCCGGCCGACGACTCATTATGCGGCAGCGGTTTGCAAACAGGAACTGTCGTCGCTTGACGCATGACACGGGCAACTTACAATGACCCAGGTAAACGAGGACTCACGTTATTCGTTGACCGCTTCGAACATCCATTCTCATCACAGGGGTGAACTATGTGTCGGCTGCGCGTTGCTCGGTTTGTCGGCATTGCAGGTTGCCTCGTCCTTGCGGGTTGGGCCGCACAATCGTCAGCAGGCATTCGAGTCATGTTCGACTCGGACGAATATGTCGTCAACGGACCTGGCGAAACGATTACGGCGCGCATCAGTCTCGATGCAGATGATAGCACACCGGAACCGGACCCGCTCGCAAACGGCCTGTTTAGCTTCGGCACGTTGGTGACCTTTAGTGCAAGTGACGCGATCGTGATGGATTTGAATCACATCACGGTCGATTCAACGCTCGACAATTTCGGCATCTCGGCCGGAGCGTTTAAGCACTTCGACGGGATTTCGGCGGGAGCCAAGGGAAACGTTCAGCAGCTTCCGATAGCCGTTCCGTACGAAGGGACGGAGCTTTTCCAACTGACGCTCGTCAACCAAGCGGCTGGACCGACAACGTATCCGTTGGGTTTGCAACTGTTCCGGACTTTGGGTGCGGCGGAACAGATTTTTAACGATGGTGCCGGCACAACGCTTGATACACAACTTATTTTCGGCAGCGCTCTGGTGCGTGTCGTACCGGAACCGAGTGCGTTCGGACTGATAGCTGCGTCATGGTGGGTGACGACCTTCACCATCTCGCGCCGGCGCGATTAGCCGAGCAGGCAACTACGAAACAACGGGGCAAACGGCGCGGGCCGAATCAGTAACTAAAAGCTGCCATGCGAGTCTTACTCTTTGCGTTGGGAACGCGGGGCGATGTAGAGCTCCTCCTAAGCCTCGGACACGTACTTGCCACACGCGGTCACCAAGTCCAATTGGCTTCCAGCCCTGCATTCGCCGAGCGGCTCGCCAATAGCCAAATCGATTTTGTCCCGATCGGGACCGGAACGACCGACGAGTTGCAGGTAGCTCTCCTGGCTCTGGAGAACATTCCCGATCCGTGGGAGCGCACGACACACTTCTTTGAAAACTGGTTGCGACCTCAATTGCGAGCCGCCTCGCCCACAATCCAGCGGCTGATTGGCTCAACCGATATGTTTGTCAGCAATCTCAAGCTGGTCTATCGCCGGGGTCCGCGAATCGTCCCCACGGTCGCTATCACCTACGACCTCCCGCGGCAGACGTCGGACCTGGAAATCTCGGCCCTGACTCACCCGGAAGTATTGCAGATTGTTCCCTTGCCCAGACCGTTGGCGGACCCCGAACGACAATGGGGTCGGCAATTCCAATTTACGAACTACTGGCCGTCAACGTTCGTTAGCCAGACCGGGGTGAATCACGACGAAGAGCTCGCTCGCTTTCTCGACAACCACCACTCCCCCATCGCCGTGATTGCCGGCTCGATGATGCAAAGCACAATCGGCGTTCTCGCCGCATCGATGACGGGGGTTGCACGAGAACTTCGCCGTGGTCTGATTATCGTCGGCGCGAATTCGCAAGCAGTACACCAGCTGTCGTGTGATGATGTGTTATGTTTGCGACAAGCGGACTTTTCGTCACTCTTTGCGCAATGCGGCTGTGTCGTGCATCAGGCCAGCTACGGGGCGGCGATGGCAGCCGTGGCAGCTGGCGTCCCCAGCGTCTGTGTGCCACAAATCGGCTGTCAATATGCCCTGGCGACTCGGCTGGTGGGCCTGAGGCTATCAGCTGGCATTATCGCGGCGCTCGATCCACCCGCAACGCTTCTCCGCACATTGCATCGAGCTAAAACGGACGGTTCCATTCACGATTCGCTGAAGAAATTTGAACACGCCTTCCGCGGGCAATCGGGAACAGAAACCGCCGTCGCGTGGATGGAACATCACTTCGACAATCTACGGCACGCGATATGACACCTCCCACCATCGTCCGTGCCTGCCGTGCCACGCTCATAGATAGCGATGGCCGCGAATACATCGACATGTTTTCGGCCAACGGTACGGCCTGGCTCGGGCACAGCGATCCCGCAATCGTGACGGCCATCCAACGTCAGCTGGATGCCGTCTCCATTACCGGCTCGCTCCCGACGCCCGCTTTCGCGGCCGCTCGCGATGCACTCGCACAATGGATCCCCGATGACTATCAGTTGGCCGGGCTAACATCTAGCGGCATGGAGGCATTTGAATTCGCCACACGCATCGCCCGCGTGGCGACGCGCCGCAACCATCTGTTGGGGTTCTCTGGCAACATGCACGGCAAATCAGCGGTCGCGTGTTACTTGGGCTGGGATAACAACGATCTACTGGATCTGCCACATTGTCTCCGCTTGCCCTACGTCGCGGAACGGTGCGAAGAAGACATCTTGGCACTCGTCGAAGAACACCTCGGAGACAACCATGTGGCGGCGATTTGCATCGAACCGATCCAGGCGTCCAACGGCGGCCATCGCCCAAACAATGCGTTCTTCCAACAAATAGCCAGCCTTGCTGCGGCGCAACGGACCTGCGTGATCTTCGACGAGCTGCTTACGGGGTTTCATCGCACTGGTCCTGCCTTCTTCTTCCAGCACGTCGGTGTGGCCCCCGACATCCTCCTGTTGGGAAAGGCATTAGGAAATGGGTTCCCTGTGTCGGCCGTAATGGTTCGACGACCGCTTCATGTTTCACCCGCGATGCTGCCGGGCAGCACCTACGCCGGCAATCCACTGGCCGCAACAGCAGTCGCCGCGACACTGCACCGTATGCACGAGCTCTCTCTGTCAGCGAAACTACCTTGGATTGAGCAGCACCTCTGTCAATTGGCAAAACGATTAGCCGCACGGTCCATAACGGTCCGCGGAATGGGAGCCATGTGGTTTGTGGAACTCCCGACCGAGACGGCCATGAGAAAACTGGCGGAACGGATCTATGCGTCTGGCATAGCAATCGGTTTCTCGCGGCGGTGGCTTCGACTGCTGCCGCCTGTTACGATTGAGCCGGATCGCCTGCAATTCGCCTGCGATACGATTTGCCGCTGCATCGAACAACTCTGCGAATGATCTCGTGACTCGCACGCCACACACACCGCCGCATAGCAACGCTCCTGCAAGGTCATCGCGGTTGCTGTTCATTCTGTCGGCCGATCACGGCGAGCTTTTCAACGCGATGTACTTCATGATGGGCATGCCATTCGCTTCCGCGCTGGCCATGCCACCACGCACTGCCGCCATTCACGCCGGATCTCTCCCCTACCCCATTCATCCCTACGATACGCTGGATGACCTACTGAAGATTGTCGACCAAACTGACCCCGATATCGTGCTGCTCTTTTCCGGATACTTGTACGCTGCAAACCACCTGCTGAATCCAACGGACGTGGGGTCGTTAATGTGTTCACTGCGGGATCGGTCCCTTCCGGTTGTCACAAGCGACCCGTCGCTCGGAATGCTGCGCAATACCTCGAACCAACAAGTATTCGCATGGCGTGAGCAGTTTGGATGGCTCGAACCATGGTTGGCTCACCTCCCACATCTCTATCTCGCACCGGATGGAATGGTAGGCACTGGGTCATCACTGTCGTTCTTTAACCCACACTTGGTCCTGCCGGAACCGGCGCGGAACTCTGTCCTCACCGCCGCCGCTGGCCAACCATGGGCGCAGACGTCGCGCCCTCGATGGTTGTTTATCCTGCAGACGGAAGACGATCGCATACAAGCGACGTTGCATGACGATTGGCCCGGAACCCTTGCCGCTCGATTGAACGACGCTACGTCACTGGAAAAGCAAGCCGTACTCATTGCCCCCCGCCCAACGGCCGAGCAGGTGCTGCCGCGTCTGCAGAATCCGGAGCATGTAACGATACTCGGCCCATGCCGTTACCCGCTGTTCATGCAATGCCTGCACGATGCCGAAGTCACGTTCTATTGGAACCGCTATTCCGCTTCGATATTGTCGCGCATCCTGAACGGACAACCAACGTTTTCGTTCGATCTCGGACACCTGGGACGTTCGATGCCGGCAATCGTGGACATCGCGGAACGCCATTTTTACGCGGAATGCAATTGGCCCCTACTATCCGATCGCGTACCGCTGGCACTCGCCTCCATTGCCGAAATGCTAAGCACGATGCCTACTTCACTGTTTCATCCTGTGATCGACCGGTTGTCACACCAACCAACTCCCGACAGGGTAATTCATGATTTGCTCGCCCAATGGAAGGTCGCGTCGTGAACTCGCACAACACTGCACTTCACCGCTCAGTGTTGATCGCTGGCGCGACGGGCGGCATCGGAAGCGCCTGCACCAACGCGTTCGCGAATCTTGGTTGGACGGTATTTGCCGGGCATCGACCGGACTCTACCCGTACGACAACAGCAACATCTGTTTTCCAGATTCCGTTGGACATTACAGACGCTTCGTCGATTGCAGAAGCAGTCACAGCGACGAGTGAGCTGCTATCAGGGCAACCATTAACTGCCTTGTTACACTGTGCGGGGATCGCCGCTGCGGGGCCGCTCCTGATGACCAGCGCCGATCTCATTCAGTCGCAAATGGCGTGCAATCTCCTAGGGCCAACGGCAGTGACCCAGGCATTTCTGCCTTACCTCGACCGGCGAGGTGCGGCGGTGGTCTTTTTGGGATCACCGTTGGGGCACCACGTCCGTCCTTATGCGGGTGCATACGCCGCTTCAAAATACGCGCTGCGCGCCGTTGCCGAAACCCTGCGCATGGAATTGGTACCACTGAGAGTCGCCGTACACTTGATTGAACCTGACAAGGTCGACACACCGATTTGGGATCGCGTCGTCGAGCAGTTTGATCAAACATGGAACGCCTCACCTGTTTGGTTACGAAATACGTACCCTCATGCACGACAAACCGTGCACGGATGGCGCGATGTTGTGCGGCAATCTCCCGATGGCACGACGGCACCGCAGGTGGCTCAGTGCATCGTCGATCACATCCTCCACAGTTTGACCGAGTTCGCCACCCACGAAGTCGGCACAGAAACCTGATGTTCTCAAGTCGCTCCAACCGACATGTTACAAACAAATTTCGTCATCGCCGAGCGATCGTCGTCGGTGGCGCATCGGGTATTGGGTGGGCGATCGCGCGTCGGCTCCTAGAGCTGAAGGCACACGTTTGCATCGCCGATATCAATCATGCCCGTAGCCTTGAGTTGATCGGCCAATTGCAGGACAAATCGGCGCGGGCAACTGCCGTACAGGTCAACGCAACCGTACGCAGCGAGTTGTCCGCGGCCTTTCGTCTACAAACACAGACGTGGGGCGGGCTGGACTTCGTTTTCAATTGCGTGGGTCAAGGCTTTGTCGGTGATGTTCGCCGCGCCACGGAAGCCCAATGGCACGCCTGCATCGATAGCAATTTCTGGAGCACGGTACATGGGTCGCTGGCGGCGTTGGAGATCATGAGCGACCAGGGTTCCGGAGCCATCGTGAATGTTTCGTCGCTGTCGGGACTTGTTCCGGTCGCAACCACCATCCCCTACACGGCGGCCAAACATGGCGTCGTCGGTTTTACCAAGGCCCTTCGCGCGGAGGTCCACGACCTGGGCGTCCGAGTAACACTTGCTTGTCCCGGCCCGGTCGCAACGGAGTTTCACCAGCGGATTGTGCGGGCTGGAGCGGGTGTCTCGGGACGAAACGTACCCCAGGGCTCGATCTCGGCAAGCGAAGCAGCAGAACAAATCTTGCTGGGTGTGGCAAAAGGGCGACCGCTATTGGTCTTTCCTCGGAGCTTCCGTTGGCGCCTGCGCTTCGCCACATGGTGGCCGGAGTGGTGGCAACGGTCGTCGCAACAGGCCGTACAACGGATGCGTCAACAAGACCGCTAGTCGCCGCAGTCGACCGACGGCCAAACAAAATCAACCAAAAGGATGACTCGCCGCTCGTCCGTGCGATTCCACGCGGCGTGCTCCACTCGGTCGTCGAAAATCATCACGTCGCCGTTGGACCAATTTCGTACGTCGTCGCCAACCCGAATGGCGCAGTCGCCGGCTGGAACCTTTAAGCCAAGGTGACAACGTAAGAATCGTCCTGCGTACCCAACATGCGGATGGATTGTCGTCCACGGCTCAAGCACGGAAAAGCCACCTGCCCCATGTTCCGGAAAACAGCTTTCAATTAGCGCGGCGGTATGGGGACACGCCTCGCATGCCTGGTCGATGCGCTCCCCGTGCGGGAATTCAAACAGACGAAAAACCTTCCAGGAACGGTCGAACAACTCGGTTTCACACCATTCCTCCAGCAGATGTTGCACTCCCTCGAACTCGCCAAGCACGGCACGCCACGTTTGACGTAGCCGAGGGACGAACGAAAACGATTGTGAGTCATAGAACATGTGCGGCGGTTCCTGCAATATCTTTCACATCGTCCATAGGCGGTAGCTGGGGACTTTGGATGCGACGCTTTCCACACCTCGGAAGACTGCGTGATCGGCAGAATCGCGAAGCACCAACGCGCCGGCGCCAATCACATTGGCCTGTCCAATCGTCAAGTTCGGCGCCACCGTAGCGTTGAGTCCAACAAACGTCCGATCACCCAACACAACGGATTCACCGAAGATCGCCGAGACGATCCAACAGTAGTTGCCGATCTGCGTGTGGAAACCGACTCGCGATGCGCTCCAAATGATCGAACCGTCTCCCACGGTCACGAACGGTTGAACCGTGGCATGTTCCATGACCATCGAGTTCTCGCCAACCGTGAGGTCGTCGGCCACTTGTGCTTTGGGACTGACGTACCGCGCCAACTGGTATCCCGCAGCCTTTGCCGCAGCCATCTTTTCTGCTCGCTGTTGATTGTTCTTATGATACCCGACGGCAACAAACATCTCGCACTGTTCCGCCGAAAACGTTGTTGGCAACTCTTCGAATGCAATCACAGGTAGACCGCAGTGATTGACGTCCGTCAAATATTGGCCGTCAACACAAAAAGCACAGACGCGATACGCACCGCTACGATCGAAATAATACTTGGCGATTTCCGCAAACGCCCGAGCCCCAAAGATCACTAGGTTTTTCTGCGACACGCGACGCTTCCCTCCCCAAAAAACGCAGTCCCGCTCAGCACGTCGATTTAACAATGATAATCTTAGTCTTCGTCTCAATCAAAATCTTAGTCTCACTCCGAGGCGCATCGTCAGGGCAAACCGAGACTCCGCGCGGGAGGCACGGAAGATTAAGATAATGAAAATGATGATGTTGATGTTGATGTTGCCGCTGCTCGTCCGCGGATAGACTATCTCACGGAGCCACTGAGGCACGGATATGCACGAGAACGAGATTGGCACACTGAAAGAGAGAGTAAAACCGACCAGCTCAACGACAGTTGGGTAACCTGGATTTGTTTTAGAAGATTGTCGATGGCAGATGAACGCTGAAGAACAGGTCGTAACGTCGATTGCGCTGAAGCATTATGGCCAGGCGGCCGGCATGGAAAGGCTGAGTCGCTTTCAGAATTCGGTGTATCGATTGCATTTCCCATGGGGGACGCGGATCCTCAAACTGGCAGAGTCCCCCCATCAACCGGCGATACGGCGCGAGTTGAGTCTGTTGCAGGCTTTGGAAGGCTCGCCTGTTCCTGTGCCGCCAGTTGACGCGGCAGACGTGGAGGGCAAACTCTGCGGCCGTCCCTATCTCGTGATGCAATCGGTTGGGCAACGGACGGTCTTCGACGCAGTCCAAGCCGATCCGGACGACAATGGCGGTGGCAACGACACTTGGCACGAGCAGATGGGGCAAACGTTGGCACGGATTCACCAGCTGGACCTGCACGAGCACCCTCAGGTCGTCGAAGAGCTCTGCACATCGCGATATACGGTCGCGGCCTATTGGCAAAGTGTCCGCGGTTTGGCCGTGCGGTTTGGCGAAGAAGGAGTGCTGCCGCAAGATTCTGTGCAATGTTTTCTGCAGCACGATCTTCCGTCGGTCGAAGGTCATCGGCTGTGCCACAGTGATTTTTCTGAGCGCCAGTGCATTGTCAACGAGCATCGCATCGCTGCCGTTGTCGATTGGGAATCTTCGTGGCTGGGGAATCCGCATATCGATTTGGCGATTGCTCAGACGCAACTCGAATTGTCACGTTCGCCCGAAATCGTTGATCAGTTCGTCGCGGCATATCACCTGACACTGGCGTGCGTGGCCGACAAGATAACAGACAGACGCCTGAACGTGGTTCGTATGGGTGTCATCGTGATCTTGCTCGACCGCTTTGGCGCCCAAGGTCGAGCGGCATGGCAGTACGTCGAGCGTTCCGGCAGACTGCTGCGTGCTCAGCAGTTGTTTACATTCTATGCACAGCGGCTTTAGACGACCCGTATGATTGATTTCGTTGTTCCTTCGGCGAGAGGGCAAGCGGCCACACTTGAATCGAGGTCAGTACCGATCGAACAGGACCACAAAGTGTTGTGAAGCCTATGCGAATCCTTATACTCGTCTTCGGCACCCGAGGCGACTTGCAATTGGCATGCGACTTGGCAAGGCAGTTACAGCAACGCAAACTATCGGTTGTCGTGGCCAGCTCGCCATTCTACGCGTCGATGGTTCGCGGATTGGGTTTGACGTTCCGTGCCATCGGCGATGGAACGTTCGAGCAGCTGACAAGCATCTTCCACGAAATCACCGGCACAACAGACTTGCGAGCGCGCGTGAAGGCATATGGCAAACAATGGCTGGCACCGCAACTGGCGGCTGGCCGCAACGAATTGCGGGATGAATTGGCCGAGACGGATTACTGCATCAACAACTTGAGACAGGTGTGGCGGCGCGGCAGACAGGTGATTCCCACGACACTGATTACATACGATCCCGTTAGCAATCCGGCCACACTGCTTCACTATACAGCGCCGCTGCAGCAATCGCAGGGATCGCGAAATGGGGAATGCGTTCAAGAAGTCGTCTTGCTCAACCGCCAACTGGTGGATCCACACACCAGATGGCCAGCGCCATTCCGCTT
>JAGQPD010000347.1 GCA_020426865.1 Planctomycetales bacterium | reverse complement strand
ATGAAGAGCCGGTGGGGGGCGTAAATAGCTCCGGCTGATCCCCCGGCGCCCGAACAGCCTGACATCTCGAATTCGGGTAGCACGCCATGAATCCGGGATTGGCGGAGCGTTTCGTGCCGCACGTCAATAGGAAAAACGGGGCGTAGCTGGACTCTTCCGCAATCAATGTGGACCGGTTCGCTCGGCCCTATCCGACCGCGTCGGCGTTCTTACCCACGCTGGACATTAACTGGCCGAGTGCTATAGCCCGGGACACGACTGGAGCTCTGTAAAGCAGGGGGACCGCTAGACGACCGAACAAAAACAGGATATAATGGTCCAGTTATCAGGTTACAGGGCCGGGAAGCATCGGCGGCCGCCTTTTTTTGGCACCGGTTAAGGATTAGGAACGACCGTGGAACGTTCAGCGATGGGGGTTGCGACAACCATGACAGCTATGGAAGGGTTCCGATCAACGTCGCGGCGTTTTCGACTGAGTGTCATAGTCTGCCTGGTCTGGTGCGGAGTGTCGAATTGGTGGGGGAATCCGGCAGCGGCACAAATGGACTTTGAGTCCGCACCGATACGCTATTACGAATTGGAATTGGACAACCCGATCTCTCGGCTGCAAGGGAAGCTGAAGGAGGGGACGGTCAAGTTGGCGTACGACCCGGAGCATGGTTATCTTCCGGCCATGCTGGAGGCATTGGACGTACCTGTTAGCTCACAGGTATTGGTGTTCTCAAAAACCAGCTTTCAGGCTCGACTTATCAACCGCCGACATCCGCGCGCGGTATACTTCAACGACGACGTATATATCGGTTGGGTGCAGCAGGGGGAAGTCGTGGAGATCTCGGTGGCGGATCCGCAGCAGGGCGCGGTGTTTTTCGCCTTACCGCAGCAATCAACCGAACGGCCGGCGATCGTCCGCGACCAGGGTAATTGCACGGTTTGTCATGCGTCGACTCGTACGCAAGGCGTTCCCGGTCATTTGATCCGATCGGTCTATCCCGATCCCAGTGGACAGCCAAATTTCGGCGCTGGCACCTTCAGCATTGATCAGCGCAGTCCGTTTTCACAACGCTGGGGCGGCTGGTATGTATCAGGGACACACGGACGTCAAAGGCATATGGGAAATGTGGTCGTCGGCGATCGAGAGCATCCTGAGCAGATGGAGGTAAATCGGGGAGCAAACATCACGGACCTGTCGACGCTCTTCGACACCGACCCGTATCTTTCGCCACACAGTGACATCGTGGCGTTATTGGTTCTGGAGCATCAAGTCCAGATGCACAATTACATCACACGCGCCAATTTCGAAACACGGGCAGCGATTCATCACGACGAAATCATGAATCGAGCCCTCGAGCGCCCGGCGGATTATCGGAGCGAATCGGCGCAGCGCCGAATTGCCAAGGCGGCCGAGGACTTGGTCGACTACATGTTGTTCGTGGACGAAATGCCGCTCAAGGACCCGGTCGCCGGCACCTCGACGTTCGCCAGCGACTTTGCGGCTCGCGGGCCAGCCGATGGGCAAGGACGGTCGCTGCGGCAACTGGACCTGTCAACACGCCTGATGAGGTACCCTTGCAGCTACTTGATCTATTCGACGGCGTTTGACGGGCTGCCCAACGAATCTCGAGAGCTGGTATACCGCGGCCTCTGGGAAGTGCTTCATGGCGACAACAACGACAGCAAATTCTCCCATTTGTCCGCCTCCGATCGCCAGGCGATTCTGGAAATCCTGCGCGAGACGAAGGCCAGTCTGCCGGAATATTGGAAATAAAGGGCGGCTCCGTCAGCGTTTTGACTCAAGTCCAGCTCATTGCTGGAGCTCGGCTGCTGGCAGTGCTACTATCCGCGTGGGCTCGACGGCCACCGGTCTGCACCCCGGAAACGAAGCACCGCGGGGATGACATTGACCCGCTGGCTTGTTTGCCCGATACTTGCACCAATTGCCCCGTTGTGACCTTGAGAAACGGGTGAAACGAGAATCAACGGGTTGGGAATCATAGATGTCGACGACGGAACAGCAGCCCAATGAATTGCAGCGTTATTGCGAAGCGGTGGCGCTTCGGGCAAAGAGTGCCTCGCGACAATTGGCATTGTGCGATAGCGACGTGAAAAATCGGTGGCTAATCGCGTCTGCTCGAGCATTACGTCAACAATGTTCGGCCATCGTGGCGGCCAATCGGTTGGATTTGGACGCCGCCCCTGGGTTTGGGCTGACTGAGGCCCAGGCGGACCGCCTGAGGTTGGATGCTGGCCGCATAGACGGTATTGCTGAAGGGCTGGCGCAGGTTGCTGGCCTTCCGGATCCCGTTGGCGAGTTGATAGAAACGACTAACCGGCCGAACGGTCTTGTGCTTCGCAAGGTGCGAGTCCCGTTGGGGGTTGTCTTTTTCGTCTACGAATCGCGCCCCAATGTTACGGCTGACGCAGCGGCGATATGCGTGAAGAGCGGCAATGCGGTCATTCTGCGGGGGGGCAAGGAAGCGGCGCATTCCAGTCGCGCGATTGTCAATGTGATGTTAGAGCAGGCCCGGGAGGTGGGACTGCCGGTCGATTCGGTGCAACTGGTCGAGCCAACGGATCGGGCGGCAGTCGGCGAATTCCTATCGCTACACAAGTACATTGACTTAGCAATACCTCGGGGCGGCGAGGGCTTGATACGTCGAGTGGCAGCGGAAGCGACCATGCCGGTAATCAAGCACTACACCGGCAATTGCCATGTGTATGTCGACAAAGCTGCGGAATTGCCGATGGCGGCCAATATCGTTGTCAATTCAAAATGCCAGCGGATGGGCGTCTGCAATGCGGCTGAATCGCTGTTGATCCATCAGGACATTCTCGACCGATTCCTGCCGCTGATCGTCAGCGAGCTCGAACCGTTTGATATCGAATTGCGTGGCGATCAACGTATTTGTGCCGCCGTACCGGCGGCCAAGATGGCGACGGAAGAGGACTTTGCGACCGAGTTTCTAGGCCCGGTCCTGTCGGTCCGAGTGGTCCCGGACGTACAGACCGCGATCGATCATATCAATCGCTATGGTTCTGGGCACACCGATGCGATCGTCACCAACGACCGTGAAGCCGCCGCCAAGTTCACGGCCGGTGTTGACAGTTCGGCGGTCATGGTCAATGCGAGCACGCGATTCAACGATGGCGGTCAATTTGGATTGGGTGCCGAGATTGGAATTAGTACGGACAAGTTTCATGCGCGCGGTCCGTGTGGGTTGCGTGAGTTGACGAGTTACAAGTATATCGTGATGGGTAGCGGGCAGATTCGCGGGTAACGAATCGCACCGATTGCCGATCGACTTAGCGGAGTATTGATTCATGGATGAATCGATTCTTTCGGCAGAAGAGCGCCGAGCCCTCTTGGGAAGTGCCGACGAAACACGGCCAAACAGCAACACTAACGCGACACACGGGGCGGCTGCCACCCCACCGTCCTATCGGTTGGTGGAGTTCGGACGGGAACAGAATTCGACGCGAGACGAACCGCCAATGCCCCATCTGCGGATCGCGCCGGATGCCGATCTGGTTGAAAGTCCCTTCGCGGACGAACATTTGCGGACCGTCGAGTTGATTCATCAAACGTTTGCTCATGAGCTACAGAATGCCTGGTTGTCGCTGTTTCATGGCGACGTTGGGATCTCGCTGGTTCGCGTGGATCGCATCCTATTTAGCGAGTTTTTGCTCGGATTGGACAACCCCACGTGTGCTCAGCTGGTAAACGTGGAGCCGCTGGCCGGGGTCGCCGTGTTGGAGATTGTCCCGCAGATTCTGTTTCCGCTGTTGGACCGTCTACTAGGTGGAGATCGCCCCGGCCCCATCGTCCGACGTCCGCTGACCGAAATCGAACGGAGACTTACCGCGAGACTTTCGACCACATTGTTCGAAACGCTTGATGAGGCGTGGTCGGTGATCGGTGGTCTACAATTTCGTTCGCAGTCGATCGAGTGCCATCCGCAACGAGTCCGGTGTATGCCGCCGAGCCAACCGTGTGTGGTAACGACCTGGGAATTGCGTGTTGGCGAAACGCAGGGGAGCATGCGGTTGGTGCTCCCGCAACCGTTCATAGACGCCATCGCCGAACGACTGCGCGAGACAACGTTGCAGGGGGGGGACGCGACAGCGGAGGTGCTCCGCGAAACGGTACGACCTTTGGGCGCAGATGCCACCGTGATCGTGGCCGTCGGAGAAACGTTGATCGACCGCGCCGACGTCATGGATCTTCGGATCGGGGATATTATCGCGACAGATACAAATGTTGAGGACTTGTCCGTCATGATGGTCGATGGTCAGGCCCGATTTCGCGTTCGTGTTGGCCAACTGAACGGCCAAAAGGCCGCCTTAATCGAGTCCAAGGTCGGGTAATGTTGGCACTTGCACTTCGGCACGAAAACAACCACACTGGGGATTAGTACGATGACCTTCGAAATTGCGCGAGACGATCGCGAAAGTGAGTTACGCATGCCGCTCATTCTTGTCGTTGACGATTCACCCACTGACCGCACACTGATCGGCGGGTTGCTCAGCAAAGAATCCATGGAGTGGATCGTCGAATTCGCCAATTCCGCCGAAGAAGCGATGCTCCGGATACAAGAACTTGCCGTCGATGTAATCGTGACTGACATGATGATGAGCGGGATGAGCGGACTGGAATTGCTCGACATCGTCCGCAAGCGACATCTCAATGTGCCGGTCGTTATTGTATCTGGGCAGGGGAGCGAGACGCTTGCCGTGGAGGCCTTGAGACGAGGTGCGTCCAGCTACGTGCCGAAGGATGTGTTGACCGATCGATTGACAGAGGCAATCAAGCAGGTTCTCGAAGTGTCGGGGCAAGCGCATAACTACAGCCAGCTGATCGCTAGCGTGAATGAAATGCGATTTCGTTACACATTGCAAAATGACCTGAATCTCATTTCCCCGCTGGTCCATATGCTGCAAGAAATGGCCTACGGCATGAAAGTATTCGGCAATGAAGGACGAGCACAATTCGGCGTCGCTCTTGATGAAGCAATGGTCAACGCCATATGCCATGGCAATCTGGAACTCGACCCGGCAGATGTCATGCACGTGCGTCAATCGCTGCGTGACGGCAACATCGACGACGTCGTGCGTAAACGCATGTCCGAGTCACCCTACAAAGAACGACGACTGCATGTCGACGCAATTCTGTCACCAGTGTCCGTGCGGGTGACGCTGGAAGACGAAGGACCTGGTTTCGATACCACCTGCGCCGAAAACCAAAATGAAGATTGCAGCCGTGGGTTGCTGTTGATTCGTAACCTGATGGATGAGATCTCATTCAATGAATCCGGCAACCAAATCACGATGGTAAAGTACAGCGAACAGGTCTCGTCCGACGAACCGTTCACCATGGAGTGACGATCACCTCCCAACAATCTTCGGCGCAAGTCATCTCATCCCACCAACGACGGCACGGCGGAAACCACACTGGCGACCCGCTTCCTAGACGTCACACTGCGTCAGTGGCGGTAACGCTTCTTCGAGCATCCCACGCGCTTTGGGCCAGATCATTAACCCCTCTGCCACCATCCAGATCTGCAACGCCAGCGTTACGATACCGAATCCGAACAGCACCCAACTTTTGCTGACCAGCCAACCTTCGGGACCGAACAGTTGCAGCGACAGGGCCCAAGCAGGCATCAATAACATCATGACCATGGGAAAGGCAACGATCCATATCGGTTTTTGGCGTCGCCAAAGATAAAATGTAACAACCATAAACGCCAGGCCGGCGAGCAATTGATTCGTGGCACCGAACAAGGGCCACAGCAACATTCCACCTGTCCCTGGTTGTTCTCCTGCCAATAACGCAATGGCGAGTGATACACCGATCGCAGCGCCGGTTGCCAAATACATATTGGTTAGCGGCTGAACATGCGTTGTCGCGGCAAGCTCTTGCAAGACGTAGCGCTGCAAACGGGTCGCCGTATCGAGCGTCGTAGCGGCAAAGCAGGCTACGAGCACTGCCATGATGGCGATGCTGAGCT
>JAGQPD010000346.1 GCA_020426865.1 Planctomycetales bacterium | reverse complement strand
GTCGACCATGAGTCGTCGGTAGCAATTCTCCACTTCGGCCGGTGCCGCGGAATTGCCAGCAGACTGCAAACTCCGTATGATTGCCCCCTTGATTTCCGACGTTTCAACGAGGTCACAGGTATCGGCGGACTCCTCGCTTTCCGGCTGGGGCGACCGCCCCACGAGGACCAGCCGCAACTGGCAGCGCCGGCCCAATTCTTCCGCGATACTCGCCGTGATCCCGCGGGCCCCGCCCGTGATCAGGACGGTCGAGTCTTCATCGAAGGGAAGTTGATGCAGTTGGCGATCGGCAAGCGGTGCCGCGACAGGTTCCCACGTTACTCTCCGCCCCTGATTGTAACCCACTTCAAGCGGCCCATTGGCATCGGACAACTCGGATTGCACCTGATAGGCGATGTCCTCGACCGGGCCCTCGGGGTCAACGTCGATGGCGCGGACCAACACGTGATCCCATTCCATACCCACACATTTCACAAATCCCAGGATCGCTCCATGACCACAATCTGCCAATTCACGAACCGGTTCGCTTCCATAACCCAAACGTCCGCCTAATCCGGTTACCGCCAGTAACAGGCCACCACCGTTATTTCCCGCGTCGCAAATCGACGATTCCAGCTCGCGCGCCAACAGGTATAGCGATCGCATATCGCGATGAGCTCGTCTGGCCAAACCCGCTGACGGCGATCCATCCGCAGGGCGGTAGCGAGCTAGTGGTTGCAGATGAATCAAGCCGGCGACCGTGCCGCATCGTTCCTTTATTTCGCCGACGCAACGTTTCACAGCTTCCGGGTCGGAAAGGTCAACCAACGCAACGTTGGCATCCTCTCGTCCGCTACCTAAGACTTGGCAATCGCGGACGAGAAACACTTCTTGACCGTAATCGGCCAATCGCGATGCCAATTCGGTGGCAACTCCGCGTCCGTCGTCGGTAAGGATCACGGCACCGCTGGGGATGAGAAAACCGCCACCCTTGGGCAACGGAGATTCGGCGATGGTGACGAGTCCGCGTTGGATTGCGTCGGGCGCATGACCATTGCTATTCGCGTTAGTGGCTGCCGCATTCCGTGGAAGGACTCCCCGTTCATGCGGATGGCCGTTTCCGGATCCGTTACCTGAGACGCGTCCCGACGGGGACGCGGGCATGCCATCCGCGGCGGCGGGTTTGGCGTGCTCGTCATTCGTGCTGTCGGGCCCGCGATCGTCGGCTGCTAACGATTGCTCCAAGTAGTCGAGAATCTTGCGCAGCGTCCTCAGGCTGGATAGCTTTTCCAAATCTAGAGACGATGATGAGTCATCGTTGGACTGCATCGAATCAGCTTGCCCGATGATCTCGGCCAGGCTTCCCAGAATCTCTACTCTCTTGATGGAATCGATCCCCAAGTCAGCTTCCAGATCGAGATCGACATCCAACATTTCCGTTGGATAGCCGGTTCGTTCACTTACGAGCTCCATCAATTTATCGCTGAGCAGATCGCGTGACAGGACAGCGGGCGAACTGGCCTGTGTGGGAGCAGAAAGGGCATGGCCATTGGAACGCACCGACTCGCCAGCGGCTTCGCTGGCCGGCTGCGGCATGATGGCATGGCGACCTTCACTGCGGCCTTCGCCGTTGCTGCCGGCGGCGTGACCATTGCCGCGAACCGATTCCGCTGCAGCGTACGCCGGTGGGACAGGCGTTGTCTCTGGAGCTGGTCCAGGAGCGGCAACATTGGAGGACACCTGTGGTAGGTGCGCGGGATGAGGTGGTGGATAGCCACCGATTGGTGGTAATTCGAGTGGCGTGTTGCTATACTGACCATCGTCTGGCACCACACCCTGCAGGTAACTCAACATGACGGCACGCTGGGTATCCAGGAATTTTGCCATCACTTGCTGGAATCCCTGCATGACGCGCTCGCATTCTCCATCCCCGACCGGAGCCGCCATCGGAAGATGACCCTCAGCTGCTGCGGCGGGTTGAATAGGCTGCCGTGGTGTCATGGGAACAGCGGCCGGAGTCACTTGGTTGATGGCAGGATGCTTCATGGGCTGATTCGACACTTGTTGGTGGTTGGTGATGGCAGGTGATTTCGATTGCGATTTGGATGCGGAGCTCTGTGCCGCTGGCGGTTGTTCCGATCGAGCTGGTTGGTCCGCTTTCGTGCCGGATGCCGCAACGTCGCGATCGTGTTTCGCGGCGGAATCCGTGGGTGGTTGTCCTAGCAATCGTGGTTCGGGCGAGCCAATTTTGCGATTGCGGATGCCATTGACCATCCAAATCGTCTTGGCCGGTTCGGCTGGAGTCGCATCCTGGAGAATCGCCTGCATTGCCTTAGCGCGAATATTGCGGACTTGATACAGACGGTTCAGATTCACCGCGACTCCGTGCATGAGGAGTTGGGCGACCAGCTGATGCAGCTGTGTAATGCCCGAACGATCTTTCAGATCCATTGCTGCTGCCACGTACGACCGATCGCCCAGGATCGCCCGTGTCAAACTTGTCAATACACTCTGTGGACCGACCTCAATGAAAACGCGGGCACCGTCCTCGTACATCTGTTCGATTTGGCTACTGAATAATACGGGAGACACCAGGTGTTCCGCCAATAGTTGGCGGATGGCTTGCGGATCCGACGGATAGGGCTTGGCTGTCGTATTTGCGTAGACCGGCACGTCGGTCGGTTGGAAGTCGATATGTTGCAGGTAGCGATTCAGTGGCTCGGCGGCAGGGGCGACCAACGGCGAGTGAAAGCCGCATGATACCGGGACGCGTTTTGCGCGCAGGTTGTTGGCTTCGCAGGTTTGGACAACGGTTTCCAGCACGTCGACGGGTGCGGAGACGACGGTCTGTTGTGGGCTATTGCAATTGGCGATGGTGGCGTCCGCAACATTGGCCAATACTTGGGCGACTTTTTCTCGATCGGCATCGATGGCGACCATGCCGCCGTGGTCGCGTCCGGCGACAGCTCGGATGCATGCCCCTCGGTGGTAGGCGGCGCGCACGAGTTCATCTTCGCCGATAGCGCCGGCGGCGGCGAGTGCTGTGTATTCGCCGAAGCTGTGACCGGCCACCATATCGGCCGCGACATTCAATTCACGAAGGAGTCGCAGCATTGCAAGGCTGACGGCGCCAATGGCCGGCTGTGCAACCTCTGTCCGTGCCAACTCCTGGTTACACTGGGCGCGCTGTTCTTCGTTGAACGAAGAGGGCGGGTACAGATAATGATTCAGTGGGCGTTCGAGGTCATCGTGCAGTAGGGTCTCGGCATCGTCGAGAACTTCTCGCGTTTCCGGGAAACACATGGCGATTTCGGCCGCCATATTCGGATACTGCGAACCTTGCCCGGGAAACAGCATTGCCACCTTACCGGCATGTTCCTGGGGCTTGAGTGCGAAACAGATCCCGCGCGGGTCGGCGAGCTGTTGAGCTTCACCGGTAAGTGACCGCAAAGCAATCGTCAGTTTGTCGCGAAGTTCGTTGACATGGCTGGCAACAATCGCCAGGACGGGCTGTGAGGGATCGCTACCGGCGTTATTCCACAGGGCAGCAGCCACTTCGGCGGGGGGGAGCTGTGGAACGGCCTCGATCATTTTTAGAGTATCGCGAGTGGCGGCGAGCAGTGACTCGCGTGATTCACATCGCCAGACAAACACTTCGCTCGGCCAGTGGTTTATTGCTGCACGGGGCGGATCGAGGTAATTGCCGCGGTATTCCTCCAAAACGGTATGGAAGTTGGTACCTCCGAATCCGAAGGCGCTGACCCCAGCACAGCGTGGGAGCGGTCCGCCATGGACCCACGGTCGGGCTTCGGAATTGAGGTAGAGTGCGGTTTCCTCGAACCGTGCCGTCGGGTTGGGGGACTCAACCAAGGTTGGCGGGAGCACTTTATAGTGCAGGGCCAGCGACGTCTTGATCAAGCCCGCGACACCTGCGGCACATTTGCTATGGCCGATCATCGACTTGACGGATCCAAGTGCACACGATTGTGTCACTCCGCCGGACTCTCGCATGACATCCGACAGCGAAGTAGCTTCGGTGCGATCGCCGACGACGGTCCCGGTTCCATGGGCTTCGATCAGGCCTACGCGGCTGGCGGGGATTCCGGCTTTAGCGTACGCGCGGCGCAGGGCCCGCAGTTGACCGGACGAGTTGGGGGCGGTCAGTCCTTTTTCCTTGCCGTCGCTCGACGACCCGACCCCTTTGATCACGGCGTAGATACGATCGCCGTCTCGTTCGGCGTCGGCCAGTCGCTTCAATACGACAACCCCGACCCCTTCGCTCAAGACGATCCCGTCGGCTTCGGCGTCGAACGGACGGCAGCGGCCTTTGGCGGAGAGCGCGTGGGTCTTGCTGAACGCCATGTAGGCAAACGGAGTTTGCACGGAGTCGGCACCAAGTGCCACGGCAAAGTCACTCGTCCCCATTTCCAGTTCGCGGACGCAGGCATCGAGTGACGCCAATGACGAGGCACAAGCTGCGTCGATGGCATAGTTGGGGCCGCCGAAATTGAATCGATTGGCGACACGTCCCACGGCGACATTCGATAGAAATCCAGGAAAAGAATCTTCGGTCCATTCGGGCAGGACTTCCGCGGCTCGACGAATGATTTCATCCGACTTGATCGGCATGCCTTCGATATAATCCAACAGCGGCATGCAGGTGCGGAACCCGTAGGCGACCGACATCGGGCCACCGCCACCACCGATCCCCACGATGGCCGCGGTCCGTTCACGGTTGAAGGGTCGCTGGCCATAGCCGGCGTCGTCCAACGCGTGGCGTACCGCTTCGAGCACCATCAACTGCAGCGGTTCGATACTCTCCATGCTCTTGGGGGTGATGCCATAGCGTAGCGGATCAAAGGTGATGTCGCTGAGAAAACCTCCCCACTTGGAGATGATTTTGTCCTTGGCCCGTGGATCGGGGTCGTAAAACAGTCGCCAATCCCAGTAGTTCTCGGGGATCTCGCATACCGCGTAATGTTTTCGGAGGATATTCGACCAGTAGGAATCGACATCCAGGGCGCCGGGATAGTAACACGACATACCGATGATGGCGATATCACTGGGACGCGCCAACGGTTGGGGTTCGGCGTGTGCCGCCAGGGCCACCAACCGCTCGCTGCCACCGCGACAAACTTCGTCGTGCAGTTGACTGATCGTGGTCACATCGGACCGCATTCCCGCAACCTGGCCGATCATGTACATGCCGCGTTGGTATTGTTCGTCTTCGGGCAGTTGTCGCAAAGACCGGTCGGTCGGTGACATGCGGTCGACACCCTTCGAGGCAACTCGCAGCCGACCGATATTCATCCCTTCCAGTTCGCGCACGATTTCTTCGTGCGAGCGCCCGGCCTGTTCCAAGCGGTTTTTTTCCGATTCAAACACATCGTAGTAGGGCGTCTTCACGCAGCGAATTGCGTGACCGGGGCCGGTTTCCAGCAATACCGTATCACGGCATTGCAACGCTTCTTGTTGAAATCGCGGCACGATCGCGCCGGCGTCCACGGCCTCCTGGGTAAAGAGGTATGCCGTCCCCATTAACACCCCGACATGGACATCGTGTTCGGCCAATTCGGCTGCCATCGCCGCGACCATACTGGCCGATAAGCCGTCGTGGATTCCGCCGGCGAAGACGACGTGCAGGGACGGGTCGCCATCGGGCGCGTTTTTCGTGTGCTCCAACAGCAGTTGACACATCATTTCCCAAAGTGCGAAACTGGAACGCGGCCCGACATGCCCGCCACATTCGCGTCCTTCGAAGATAAATCGTCGAGCGCCATCCTTGAGGAACATCTTCAATAGTCCGGGAGAGGGGACATGCAGATACGTCGGTATCCCCGCCTCTTCCAGTTCTCGGGCCTGATCCGGACGCCCCCCCGCGATCAAGGCCATCGGTGGACGATACTTCAGCACAGCGGCGGTCTGCTCTTTGCGAATCGCCGCTGGTAGAAAACCCAGAATTCCTACCCCCCAAGTGCGATCGCCCAGCATCTGTTGCGTTTCCTGCAACAACGCCTCGGTCTCCGGGCCGCGCAACAAGGCGAGCGCTAAAAATGGCAGCGCGCCACCACGTGCCACAGCATCCGCAAACGCTGCCGTGTCACTGACACGGGTCATCGGCCCTTGCAGAATCGGATATCGCGTGCGATGACTCGCCGCCAAGGGTGAGGACTCGGCCAATGGCAACAGCCGCGCCGCCGCTGCCAGGTTGTGCTCCACTTGCTGCGCAATTGCACTGACAATTCCCCCGACTGTCACATATCGGTCGGCGAGCGGCCTGGCCAATGCGATATCTTGACCCGCAACCAAGAACCCGGCCTCTCGCCCGTGACACACCGCATCCCGATAGTCGCTGTCAAACATCTGCGAGGGGGAAGGTGCTGTGTTTTCGTCTTGTTTTCTTCGAGTCAGTCGCTGTGCCAATGCACAACCAGGTCGGTGGTAGACGCGAAACATTGCCCCGGCATCACTGCTGAGAATTCGCGATTCGCTACCATCGGCGGCCTGCAGCCATTGTCGCAACTGCGGCGAAACGCTGGATTCGCGTGTCAACAGTAACTGGGCGTCCAGCACGACACCTGCGGCACCACCCGCCGCACAGGCAGCTGCGGTATGCAACCCGATTCCGCCCTGCACAAAGAACGGCAAGTCGGAAAAAAAGTCACGCACCGTGGCTTCAGCCGACTGACAAGCCTGCTGCCATCGCTGTAGCAACACAAAGGCCGTATCGTGACCAACCCGTCCTCCCGACTCGTTCCCCTTCAGACAAACGGCGTCTGCCCCAGCACTGGCCGCGGCAATCCCCTCCGCGACGTCGATCGCTTCGACGCACGCTGCTAGCCCACGCGATCGCACTTGACGAATCCGCGCCCCGAGGTCACCTCCGCCGGAAAGGATCAACCAATCCAACCCGTTGGGGACACGGTCCAATAGTCGTTCCAGCAACTCGTCCTGCCGGCCGTCCAATCGCACCCCAAAGCTCCCCGATGTGTATCGTTGGACACGATCGATGGCCGCGAATACGTCGCCGGTATCCAGCACGAACTCGGCGTCCAACACGCCGATAGCGCCAGCCCGACATGCCGCAATGGCAATCGCAGGCTCGCAGACTCCGGCAGGGGTCAGCGCGAGGATTTTGAAGTTCTGCATTTCCAATAAGCCTTCCGGGGAACGAGTTCTTCACCGCAATTCAATCGCCGATGGATTGACATTGCGCGGATTATTTGGCCGGCGGACGGCCCACGTCGAGCGAAATCATTCCACAACGTTCCCCCAAACCACGTATATTATCGAGATAACCTATGCTTTCAACTCACTACCCTGTCTACAACGCCCCCATAAACAGCCCTCAGTCTGTGATTGCCACTGCGAACTATTCCGGGCCATGGCTCGTATGGGCACGTATGGGATGGGACGACCACGGGACCCATAAGGCACTATTCTAGGGAGCGCCATTGGTGCCGTTATGTTACCGTGAGAAACCGACTCGTACTACCGCTAGCGGTGGGGATTGCGGGAGAAACCATCCCCTTTTTTTCGCATTTTTCCTTCCAATTTCGTCGCGTTTTGAGTTGAATCCACATAGATCATCGGCCAATCCGCAATCGCTGGTTGCGACTTTTGTCTGGATGGTTTGTCAAACGTGGACATCGAAATTGACGCCGACACCGGGTATGGGCTAAAAGCTATAGCAGAAGCTGGTATGACTGGCCGGGAGGCTGCGGGCAGCTAGCATTACAGAATGGATTTGGAATGGACTCGAAATGAATTTGCTGGCGCAAGTCGCATAAGGAGTAACGCGATGTTCAATAGCACCGTTTGTCTCATGAAATTGGCCAAGGCGTCGATCGCCACACCGTTGCCCGCTGGGCAGAGGAGCGCGCCAATGGCGATGATGAAACTAGGATTAGCGACGGTCGGGATCGCCTGCATGCTTTCCGGTCCGGTGGCGGGGGAGACGGCGAGCGAGCGGTTTGACACCCAACCGCGTCCGTTATCGTTGATTCAGCCTGGCACGGCGATCGACGATCGGGCGCCCGCGCCGTGGACTCACTTGATCATCAAGAGTTTGCCGAACGTCGAGCAGGGCGATTTGCGCAAGATGTCGTCATATGATCGCAAACTGTCGTCACTCGTACACACGGTAACGCTCGCCCGCGTGCAGCGGGACTCGCGGACCGGCGCCTACGTTCTCGGTGACGTCGGTATTGGGCTCTGCACGCCGGTCAATGGCGTCGACACGGTCGTATCACCCGACACTCAGAAGCAGTTGGGAGCCAATCTAGGGATGTTGGCCAAGTTGGTGCTATCGAACATTTATTCCGAACAGCAGAAGGTCCATTATGTGGCTCGATCGGCGACGACGGCGATCTACGATACTCCGGCGGTGGTTCGATGGAAAGCGGAAAACCGGCCGATGATCTTGCGGTATACGATTATCGTCGATTCGGCCAGCGGGCGATTGGACACATTCGTATGGATGATCGACCAAGACTCAAATGGGCGATACTTGGGAACGGAGAGTCCGGCACATTTACTGGAGAACGACAAGATTCTTCAATGTGCATTGCACGTGGACGCCAATGAGTACACATTCAATATCCCGTCGAAGAACGCATTTGCAATCTGTAAAATGCCACAGGGCGAACATCAGTTTCAGATTCCGCCGCAGTTGGCCGTAGTAGCTGCCAAGAAAGTCCTATCCGAAGACGAGGCGAACACGCTGGCCAATTCCCTTCGGCAGGCTGCCACATCGACGGCGTCGCGATCTGGCCAACGTCGCTGACGCGTTGCTTGTTGCCGAGCCTAGGGAGAAATCAGCTATCCAATTCCACATCAAGTGCGACTTAGATTGACAGGTGAGTGATCTGCCAAATGACAATTCCCACGACTATCCTCATTGTTGCGATGACGATTGCGGCCGAGCCCGCGCAGAGCCACGAGCAGAACACTGTGTATCAACAGTTGATCGGCAAAGGGACCGACGTCGGCGACGGATTCATGGCCTTGCCGTCGCCATCGATGCCGGACGGTCTCTCCGTGACTCAGGAGCAGGCCAAGCTGAAAGAGATTTTCGGCGACAACCTGGATAGTTTTACACGGCAATCGGTCGTTGCCGATCACATTATGCGCACGGACTTGGTGGAAAGCGGGGGTAAACGAGTTCGCACGGCGGATTTTTGGTGCATCGCTTATGGCAAGCTCTCGGTCGTCAAGGACAAGGATTTTCTGAATCAATTGTTGATGCCAGGACAAGACAGCGGTGATGCGAAAGGGTTGTCCGCCGAACAGCTTGCCCCGCGCGGCATCAAGATCGGTCCGTCCGAGCAAGACTACGTCGGCTATGGGCATGTGAATTACGATCTGTTGAAAAAAGTCCGGCTCAGTTTGACCGGAGTTGGACGCTGGAGTTCTGTGGGGCAGTCCGTCGTGACGGCGGCGATGTTGGACCGCAAGTTTCTGGAAGACAGAGAATTTCCCAACCAATGGAGCCCGCTCAAACTGAATGAGGCTGGCGGTTTGGTTGCTGGTACCCCGCAGCCTTACATGGGCGCAGGCGTCTACATGAAGATCACGCAGTTGTCGTCGGTTTCTGGCGCGCTATTGATTGAATCCCATATGTTGATCAATGAACCCTTCGAGTGGTTTCAGGGAAACAACTTGCTCGGCTCCAAACTTCCCTTGATCGTCAAGGACCAGGTAAAGATAATGCGTACGGAATTGGGCAAAGCATCTCGCTAATCAGTGATTGCTGCCAGGGTATTGGCAGCCATTTGCAAGTCGCCATTGCCCAATGCTGTTCGTGTTTGTTTCAACAGTTCGACGTGCCGGTCATGAAACGGAACCGCATCACCCTGTTGTGGCGCTTTCGGCCACAACCGCTGGCCGACTGACTCCCATAACTGCGGAATTCCGGCGCCTGTGGCGGCACTTGTCGCGATCAGATCGGCCCTTACGCCCAGCCCTCCGATGCCGACACATGCATCGTGAGCGAGCAGGTCAACTTTGTTGGCGACGTAGATAATGCGGCGAGAATTGACGCCAGTGACGCTTCCCCAGGCCTGCCGTGAATCAGGACAGGTCGCATCGTAGACCAGCAACACGAGGTCAGCCTGTGCCAATTGTCGCATTGCCTGCCGGATCCCGATCCTTTCGATCGCATCGCCGTCTTCCCGTAACCCCGCGGTGTCCGACAGCTCTACGGGCCAGCCGTCAATGGCGGTCATCGCAGTCACGACGTCGCGAGTCGTCCCGGGTTGATCGTAAACAATGGATCGATCGTAGCCCATGAGTCGATTAACCAGGCTGCTCTTTCCCACATTGGGGGCGCCTGCGAGCACGATATTCCACGGCCGAGTAAGATGCAGGCCGACGCTGGCAAACTCCAGCAGTTCATCCACGTTACGCATTGCTTCGTCTACGTCGCAGTCACGAACGAGTGACGCGAGCATGGCAATGGCATCGCCGAGTGCCCCTTGAAATTGATCCAGAAGTATCATGGCGGTTCGAGCGGTCAGACACTTGCCGAGAGCGGTTCGGGCCTCGCGGCGCAAACGGTCGCGGCCTTCGGATTCCAGCCATTTTGAGATCGAGCCCGCGCGACATCCCGCCGCGACTAGCGATCGAATGATCGAACGAGGTGCTGCCACGCCGCCATGGCAGTGGATCTCGAATCGATTGTGGGCGGTCCGAGCAACAACCACGTCCTCGCCTGTCTCTACCGGAAGCTCCGAATGCACGTCGGCCAATGCGGCCGTCCGATCGATCGGCCCCGGAGAAAACCCGCCCGGGGACTCGTGCTGCGAATGCAACCAGCAGCCGAACCGAACCGAGCCGACGGGGATTTCCGCCGAACCGTCGCGATCAGGTCGATGTGATTTGCCACGAAAATGTTGCGAAATGGCTGACTCTGCCCTGGGGCCGAAAACATCAATGGTTGCTACCGCACCGCGCCCTGGCGGGGTCAGCAACGTTGCGAAAGTTGTTGCGTTTGCTTCATTCATCGGTGCGTTGGTAGGTCGGTGGCGGTTGAACTCCCGGTCCGGTACGAATGACGAGTACACCTTGCGACTGGGTCCAACAAGCTCCATAATCGCGGATTGGTTCCATCCATCAAGAGCAATATCAGTATTCAGTATCCGGTTTTCGATTACTGAACAATCAGCCGCCGCCTACAGAAACCTACAGAAATAGGAGCAACTCTCATGGCTTTGGTTCCCCTTCGCGTATTGTTAGATCACGCCGCCGAACACGACTACGGCGTGGCTGCCCTAAATGTCAACAATATGGAGCAGATTCAGTCGATCATGGAGGCGGCCCAAGAGACCGATTCGCCGGTCATCATCCAGGCGTCCCGTGGTGCTCGAAAGTACTCCCAAGACGCCTACCTCCGCCATCTGATGTTGGCAGCGGTGGAGCTGTATCCGCACATTCCGGTTTGCATGCATCAGGATCATGGCAACAGTGTGGCGACGTGCAAGAGCGCTATCGAGAATGGGTTTACGTCGGTGATGATGGATGGATCTTTGGAGGAAGATGGTTCGACGCCGGCTTCCTACGAGTACAACGTACGAGTCACTCGCGAGGTCGTGGAGCTGGCCCATGCACGAGGTGTATCGGTCGAAGGCGAATTGGGATGCTTGGGCTCGCTCGAAACCGGAGCCGGTGAAAAAGAAGACGGGCACGGTTTCGAGGGGACACTCTCGCACGATCAGTTGCTGACCGATCCCGAAGAGGCTGCTCGATTTGTGGCCGAAACCGGCGTCGACGCGTTGGCCGTCGCCATTGGTACTAGCCACGGGGCATACAAATTCACGCGTAAGCCGGATGGCGAAGTGTTGGCGATGAGCCGCATTGAGGCGATTCACAAGCGACTTCCCAATACGCACCTGGTCATGCATGGAAGTTCGTCGGTACCGCAGGAATTGCAGGACATCATCAAC
>JAGQPD010000345.1 GCA_020426865.1 Planctomycetales bacterium | reverse complement strand
CCCCCGAATTGCTGCGCTATATTGTCGCCGAATTGGCGCCCACGATTTCCCCATCCTTGTCTGACGAGCTGCCTGTCCTGTACCGCAACCACCGCGGCAATATCCGCGACTGCTTGCGGGAACTGTACGATCGCGTCGCTGAGATGCCTTTGTCTTGACCGAGCGACAGCCACTTCAACTATCGTAGACATGAGCATCCGCGACACCGACCATACTCAAGTATACAGAAAGGATCCCGCGATGGTGCACGGCGTGATTCAACACCCACGTGCGAATACAATCGCCCTTGGAAATCGTGAACAATACCTGTCCTCCGGCCTTTAATGTCCAAGGTTCTGCCATCGTTGCGTCGGACGCAGCTTCGATCGCCACGCGTGCATTTGCCACGTTTTGATCGAAAAACCTCAACAACTCGGTCGGGTCCGTGATGTTGAGTGGCTCGGGTTTCGGGCCGTCAAGCGGTGCCATATCGAAAGAGTCTTCGCTAATAACCAGCGGCGTCCATCCGATCAAGTCAACGATATGATTGAAGTTCCAACCGATGGTTCGCAGACCCTCGTGTGCTTTCCATTCCATTTTTTCGGCAGGGACGAGAGTGAGAAGTCTACGTGTTCGTGCCATTTCGCGATCGAGTTCCGGTAACATGATTTCCGCGATTCTCATGTGTTCTCCCTTCTTATGGTCAGTCGTATGGACAGTTCAAGCCCGAGGGTAATCGCGCGAAGATCATGTGTAACATAATTGGCCGTCAATTTGTACCACATGCGTCCCACTCCCGCCGCGCGACGCACATGACTATCCGCCGCTTCATTCATCCAGAACGGACGTTGTTTTGCGTCTAGCTCCCTCACCAATGCGATTCCTTCCCGCAATCTGGGCAGAATGTCCGCAGCCCGAGCTTCGGCATGCTTCACCGCATTTGGTCTCTGCTCGTACCATTCCTCTTTGGTCACACCGGCGGACTTTGCCAGGCCACTGTACGCCGTAAAATTCCAAACAATTTCGTCCGGACCTGCCCACACAGCCAAAGCAGGATGGTCCGCAACCGACGCACTTTTTGTGCTCGCAAGCCGGGCGTAGCACCTTGTTGCACCGCCAGCGGCATCCATCCCAGCAGGCCAATGGACGCAGCGTAGAAATTACGGAACCGGTCGGTTACCATTGCCTCTGTGTCTCCCACGTCTCTGCGTTGAGAAATTGAAATGGTGAGACAAAACAACATGACAACGAGATTACGACCAATGTTCTTTGTACACGGAGTCCCCGCTACGATTCTCGCGGTATGTCTTACTACAAATCTTGCGTGCGCACAAGGAATGGTGTTGCCGAGGAGCACGCCGGAGTCACAGGGCGTTGAGTCGCAAGGCATTCGCGAGTTTATTGAAGCGGCCGACGAACGGGTCAATTCAATTCACAGCTTCATGCTTGTGCGACATGGTAATGTCGTAGCAGAAGCATGGTGGGAACCGGAAGCGGCCAACAAACCGCATGTGCTGTAGTCCCTCAGCAAAAGCTTCACCTCCACGGCGGTTGGACTGGCTGTTGCTGAAGGAAAGCTGAGTCTCGACGATCCGGTACTCAAGTTCTTTCCTGGTGATGCGCCCAGCGAGCCGTCGGTGAATCTCAAGGCAATGCGAGTCCGCGACCTGCTGACAATGTCCGCCGGACATCAGGAGGAAGCCAATTTGCGCGAGGCAGAACATTGGGTCAAGGCGTTTCTGGGTCACCCAGTCCCGCACAAACCGGGGACAGGTTTTCGCTACAACACACCCGCAACCTACATGTTGTCTGCGATTGTGCAGGACGTCACCGGCCAAACTGTCCTCGATTACTTGACACCTCGCCTGTTCGAACCATTGGGGATCCGTAAGCCGCAGTGGGACGCAAGCCCACAGGGGATTTCCATTGGCGGCTACGGCCTTTACCTTTGCACAGAAGACATTGCCAAATTTGGACAATTGTGTCTTCGGCATGGAAACTGGCAGGGGCGACAACTGCTCCCCGCCGAGTGGGTCGAGCTGGCAACTTCCAAACAGGTTTCCAACGGAAGCAATCCTGTTGTTTCACTGACCTGCCGCTTCGTTCACTACTTCCATGAAACATCGAAATACACCGAATGACGCGTGTAGGTCTCGTAAAACGGCTTCAGCGTCGTATCCCCAGCGCTGAATCGCAGGGTTTGTGCACTGCCCTCAAAGGAGTTGGCGAGGTCGCCATGATCCAACGTTAGCGGTCGCCAATCGTTGCGGCGTTCCGGCTCCTCAGCCGCCAACAGGATCGGACCGTAGAAGATGCTGGCGATGTTCGGTTTGTCCATCACGGGGCTCAATCGAAATGCAAACGGCATCTGCAATTCCACGATGTCACCGTCCTGCCAATCTCGTCTCACCGCGACATACGACCCTGGAATCGCTTCGATTTGTTGTCGCTTGTCATTTACCAGCACGGTGTAACCCTTCGTTGCCCAACTAGGAACCCGCAGGTGAATCGTAAACTCGCCGTGGCCAGCAACGACCAGTTGCGTCCGATCGGAATACGGAAAATCGGTCTTCTGTGTGATCGTGACTCCGCGTTGCTGCCATCGGACCGACGATGGAACAAAAAGATTTACAAAAATCGCGTCGTTTGCTTGATCGCGAAAGTAGATCGAGTCCTGCAGTTTTGTGTTGCTCTCCAGGGCGGTTCCGTTGCAACAGGTGAAGCCGTTCATGTTGGCGTTGCCGAAGTCTTTTCGTGCACCGGGGTTGAGTGGCACGTGGTAGGTATTACCTGGATCACGTTCCGCCACGGACGCGAGGATGTGGTTGTAAAGTGCCTGTTCGTAGTAGTCCATGTACTTGGCGTCGTGTTGATACATGAACAGCTGCCGAGTCAATTTCAGCATATTGTAAGTGGCACAAGTCTCATTCTGACCGCCGCGAGCGAAACCGTTTGAGAAGAGCGTATTCGGTTCGGCGGTAAAGCACTCGGCGTTGTCCGGTGTGCTTGCCCCGGCAACGCCACCAATACTGTACATGTAGCAGTGAGTGCAGATCTCCCAGAAGTTGGTCGCAACATGGTAGTAACTTATGTCGTTGGTCATGCGATAGGTTTCCAACGCTCCGGTGATCTGTGGGACATGTTGATTGGCATGCTTACCACGCAGCAGGTCAACATTGCGCGCCAAACCGTGGGAATGTTCGGCGTCGCCGAAAAAGAATTCAACGTTGTCGAACAATTTGGCACATTCGAGGTATCGTTGATCATCGGTCAGTCGATAGAGACGTGCCATGACTTCATTCATGCCACCGTATTCCCCGGCGATGTATCGATTCCACATGTTGATCCGTGTTTCCGTCGGAATATTCTTCAGGCGGGCGTAGACCCAGTCGGCCATGCCGCGGGAGATTTCTAGTGCCTTTTCATTGCCTCCGACTTCGTAGCAATCAAGCAATCCAGCGAGAATCTTGTGGAGCGTGTAGTAAGGAGCCCAGATATTGTCATCCTTTCCTCCATATTTTGCTCCTTGTTCCAACATGATGAATTGGTCGGGAGGATAGGCGCTGATGAATCCCGTGCCCCAATTCCAGTAATCGTGGCGTATGCCATCCGACGTAAGGTCCGAACTGTACCCGTCTTTTCCGGGGGCAGGTGGCACTTGAGTGGGGTCGGCGACGGCTGATGCGCCTTCGTCGCGCGGCTTGCCAGCCGACCGTGACAATTCATGGAGCGTAGTGATCATGGTCTCCATCTTTTTCCGGAACGTGGCCTGCAAGTCTTTATCGTACGATGTGCTGGCATACGCTTGGGCAAGCGCCGACAAATAGTGCCCGGTGGCATGCCCCCGCAATTTTGTCGTTTGGCTGTCCCATACCCCCAGCGGTCGAGCTCCGTCCGGCTGAACCTGCCCGAATGCATCGCGAAACATGTACAAAAAACTGTCAGGGTCCGTTTCCACCAGTCTTGCCAGAAACTTGTTGCGGTTCATGATGAACGGCGTTTCTCGCTGCTGTGTATCCAGGTTCAACAAGACATCACCCAATGGGAACGATTCAAGTTCTCGCACGGGAACGGGCCCGTTCCCGTCCGTCGCAGTAACAGTCACGGTGGCACGAGGGCGAAACTCCGTGCCGGGAACAATACCCGTCAGGGAGTAGCTTCCCGGTTGCAACACTTGTTGATTGTTCGTAGGAGACGGCCAAAGAACACGCACAGGTGGTCCCTGTTGACCATCGGGGTACTCGGCGGAAATAGTGTAAGGCAAGTGGGGGAGGTTTCCGACGATCGTCCGCACGTCAATATCGGGCACGGACGAAGGGAGATAGCTATTGGGAGTTTTCGTGGATTCGCTCAAGATCGCATTTTCACTGTCGACGGCCACCTCGGCGGCCCGCACGCACTTTGCCGCTCCGGCGCCATCGCCAAGTCCCCATGTAAAAATCATCAACGTGGCGATGACAACACAGTGACACACACTGGCATTCGCATCGGCAATTCGAAGCATATCGGTTGCGGCCTTTCTTGGTGGGAACGATGGATAGTCACGCTCGCCTATCATCGTACCACACGCGTTTTGCCCCACAAGGTTTTTACGCCACAAACATGATCCACACACGAGAGGAACTATTGTCGACACTTCGAGGGATTCAACGCTACAATGCGGCATTCGATGATGGCGTACTCCCTGGACCTGGATCGGTCGTCTGCGAAAGCAAAAGGCATGGCAAAGATTTACTATGTTGGTGATTGGGCAGTTCAGCTGGGCCCGGTGTATGCCGAGTCGGCGTTCCATCATTCGGTGAAGGGTACGGAGATCTTTAATTATGGCACGTGGCTCGTTGAGGCACTTCAGTCCTCCGGGCAACATCGGGTGACGAGCGTGCCGTCGTGGGATTTTTACATGTTGCGACCCGGTGCCTATGAGGAGATCCTCCGTTCCTATGACGTACTGATCTTCTCGGACGTAGAAGCTCGGAATTTCCAGCTTTCTCCGGCCTTCTTCCAACGCGAACAATTCGGGAAACAATATCTGACGTTCCCGGACCGCATTCGCTTGACAGTGGAAGCCGTGCAACAGGGTATGGGTATCATGTTCCTTGGGGGATGGCAAAGTTTTTCGGGAGACCGTGGAATGGGCGGATGGGGACGTTGCGGCCTTCGCGAGATCTTGCCCGTCACATGCCTTGATCACGACGATCTCATCGAGAGTACCGAGG
>JAGQPD010000344.1 GCA_020426865.1 Planctomycetales bacterium | reverse complement strand
AAGAACCTCACTGCGCTCTCCGCGTGCTCTGCGGTTGATTTGTCCGCGCCAGCGTGGGCAGGTAACCGTGGTGATGGTGGTTGTGAATTATCCGATGGCGGGCAGTCGCGCTTACTCTGATGCTAACCTGCGAGCAATATTCTGTCGCAATATAGGAATCCGTGACGCTTGCGCGAAGGTCAATGCTTCTACTGGTTCATCGGCGACTAGCGGCAGAATGCCGTACCAAATCAGTGGTGGCAGATTGGCATCGTCTGCGTCCTCGGCGTGCGTGGCCAACGCGCGCGCGATGGGCCATCGTTGATCGAATGACAGACGTTGCAACCCTGACGCAAGGTGCAGGCGCACCAGCGGTGACGGATCGGATAACGCTGCCGCTTGCAACGCCTCACGGACCGACGAATCAACCCCTTTCAGAATTGGTCCGTCAAGTAACAATCGTACCGTCCAGGCGCGAACGTGTTCGTGGTTACTGCTTTGCAGGAGCTCCAAGAGCTGCGATGACCGAATTTCTCCCATCGCCGATAGCGACCACAACGCACGCAACTGGATGGTGTCGGGGAGATCGCCGCCAAGCAGCGCCTTCAACGCCTCCCTGGCCGGTGCCATATCTTCGCCCTGCGTAGCTCGCTCGTGCAACACGCGGCGCGATTGCCTGGCAAACCACTCATTGTCCGATCGCTGCCATGCAACGAGTTCCTGCAATTCGCATTTCTGCAAATCAAAAGGGGCCAGTTGCCGTTCCGCCGCAGTAAAGCTAACGCGATAGATGCGACCGCTGCTGCGGTGGCTCCCATCACTGTCGTGGCATTCGCCAAAGTCGTGCCAGTCGCATACATAGACACTGCCATCGGGCGCTTGACGCTGCCATAGCGAGCGGAACCAGTCGTCGTTTGCGAAGAGGAAATCTTCGCCATGTTTGGCGACATACCCCGATCCATTCCGCACCAACACGTCTTGATTCAAGCGGTTACCGTGCAGATTGCCCATCAACAACGTGTGTCGATATTGTTCGGGCCATTGCCGGCCTTGATAGATCATCGCGCCAGTATGGGCATGGCCGCCGCCGGCTGCCGAATGGATCCCTTTGCCACCGCGAGAAGACGTCCAATCGCCACCCCCCCAGTGCAAGTGATCGCAGATGGGGCCGATCCGCTGATAAATATGCGGGAAATCCCCCTCGCCAGCCCGTCGCTCGTAGTAGGCACCTGGTATCAAGTGCCATGCATGTGGTAGTACGCAGTTGGTGAAAAAACCTTCCCCTTGGGCGTTGAAATCCAGTCCCCACGGGTTGACCGCACCGCGGGCCACCACCTCCAACCGCCGCGATTGCGGATGGTAACGCCAGATGCCGCGGGAGATCGAAATTCGATCGGGCCGTGCAACACCCACCACCTCGACCTCCGTCAATTGCGATTCCCCCACACAACCGTAGAGCCAACCGTCGGGACCCCAGTTCAAATTGTTTAGCACATTGTTCGGGTTCTGACGTTGCCAGCCCGCAAGCACGACCTCCGGCTCGCCGTCCGGGACATCGTCGTAATCACGATCGGGAAGGAAGATCAAATCCGGACAATTGCAGAGCCAGATACCGCCGTGTCCCCAGGCTATTCCGGTCAAATAATTTCCACGATCCCAAAAAACCTTGCGACGATCAAATTGCCCGTCGCCGTCCTGGTCCTCCAAGATCACCACGCGGTCTTGGCCGGTTGGCTGCCAGTTGGGATGCGAATAATTCTCGACCACCCACAGTCGGCCGCGGTCGTCCATCGACATGGCAATGGGACGGCGAATATCGGGTTCACCGGCAAAAAGTGTCACACGAAAACCGTCGGGCACTTTGATCCTGGCTAGCGACTCGGCGACGCTCAGAGATGCGTCATTTGGGTTCTGGGTATCAACGATGCCCGGTGGTAGAGTCGTGGAATCGTCCGAGTTCGTGGCTGCGTTCTCAACGGCCAGGGCGGCAAATGGCAGTAGGATGCCAGCAACGAAACCAACGATGGAGGTTCCCAAAAACGGGATGGAGCCACGCGTGTAGTATACTTGGCAACGGTTCACTTGGCTCGTCCTTTACCCGGCGCGCCCGTCCGCAAGTACCCGACTAAATCCCGTACCTGCTCGGGCGTTAGATCGTCCAGTTGACCGACCGGCATCAGCGAGACGTCGGACAGTACGCGTTCTTCGATTTCCTCGAGATCGATGATGCGTTCCGCTTCGACCGTACGAATCGTCAGGGTCCGCGCCGTTTCGTCTGCGACAATCCCAACGATCCGACGACCGTCGTCAGTCGTGATGTTAGTTACCTGATACTCTTTGGGAATCACGGCGCTGGGGTCGAGGACATTTTCTAGCAGGTAGTCCAGATTTCCCCGATCCGAGCCGGTCAGGTCGGGACCAATCGTCTGGCCTTGGCCGTTGAGCCGATGACATTGGCCACATGTGCGAAGGAACACTTCGGCGCCTTTGGCGATATCTGCCTGTCGGAGCATCTCATTCGTCAATCGCTTTCGGTAGTTTGTCATCTTTTCTCGCACGTTGGCGTCGGGTGCGCGAAGTGTCCCCCAGACTGCGGTCAGGCGATCGTGAATCGCACTCCCACCGACTTCGGCCATTCGCCGAGCCGAAGACGTGGAAATGTCCTTGCGCGGGACGGTCCCCTGTTCGATGGCATCCAGCAGCGGTGGCAGGAAGCTCTTCCGGCCCCCGAGCAATTCGAGGACGGCTTGCCGCCTCAGGTGATCCCATCGGGCGTAGTGTGCCAGCACGCTTGGTGGAATGTCCGCGTCGTCGTATGGAAATAAAGACAATAATGCGTCGTGGCTGATCGCGTCTTCCGCCAATAGTGGCAGGGCAAGTTGCGGCAAGCCGGCCGCCTTCTGTTCGGCAAGGGATTGCAATGCTTTGCGTCGTGCCTCGAGCGGTTGATGCGGGTCGCGGGCGATGTCAATCAGCTTCTGCTCGGCGAGCGAATCATGGAGAATCAGGGCGACCTGGTCGGCAAGTGCCGTCAATGCGGGATTCTTCTTAGCCAAAATCTGTCGATAAACGGGCTTCCAATTGGCGGGCGCCTGTCGATTCTTCTGGCCTCGCAGTCCTTGTTGCATCCCCAGTAGCAAGTCGCGTTGCCGCTGGTCGTCGTCATTGGCCGATCCAACCGCATCGACCAACAGCGATAAGAGGTTGTCCCCGTCGCGGTCGCTCGCTATCGCTCGTGGGACCGATCGTTGTCCGACGACGACCATCGTGACAACCATGGCAACCATTGCGAATCGATACGACTTGAGTTGATGATTGTGCATCTCCGTGACCCTGTGGCTTCGTGAGATAATCCGTCGGCGAGCAGACGCCTAAATGTCGGTGGTAGATGCGCTGACTCGCTGCAAATGCCAATAGCGGCGATAGGAACAACGTCGCGACCGATAGCGCAAATCACGCACCGGAGGTCCGAATCGGACTTGTCCTTCGGTTTGCCAAACACGGCGCGGCCACAGGCGGCGAGTGGTAGATACCCCCTGTTCCGTCCCCTTTGTCGACGGTGATCGATTCGGTGCTAACATGACAGGCTGATGCTCCCCGACCAACGGCGGACCTGGTAGCGGCCCCGGTCGGTATGGTTGGTTGTGGTCAAATCAACGTCAATCGCCCGTTCCAACGTACAAATCCTTCGATTGCCGCGTACTCGGCCAATCCAAGTGCATCGTAAAGCCTCGCGGTGTCGGCATTTCGGTCTTCGGCGCGTTTCCAGAATTCGCGCACGTCGGGGCCAGGAAACAATGCTCGATCCTTTTGCGATTCGTGCTTGAAGATCGCATTGCGCTTCTTAAGGACTTCTTTCGGGCTGAGCGGTACGGCCATTTCAATCTCATGCGGTTCCCACTCGTGCCAGGCGCCGCGATAGAGCCAAACCTCGCATTCATTCCGGTACCAGTCGTCGTTGGAGACTCGTTGACAGGCCTGCAATACGGCACTCAGGCAAGTGCGATGCGTTCCGTGTGGGTCGGAAAGATCGCCGGCAGCATAGATTTGGTGTGGCTTGATTTGCTGGAATAGATCCACGATCATCTGGATATCTTCTTCGCCCAGCGGCTTTTTCTTGACCCGCCCGGTTTCATAGAACGGCATGTTCAAGAAATGCAGGCGATCGTCAGGCACTTGGCACAAACGCGTCGCCGCACGTGCCTCGCCTTGACGGATCAAACCCTTGATCGTCTGCACTTCGGCACTATCGACCTGGCCAGCCTTCTTGTTCTTGAGGAATTCTTCGACGTGTTGTTCGAGTTCATTGGTGCGTTGCGGGTCGACGCCGAAGGCACGATTGAAATCGGCGGCGAATTCACAAAAGCGAATGGCGTCGTCATCGAATACGGCAATGTTGCCCGATGTCTGATAGGCGACGTGGACCTCATGCCCCTGGTCGACCAACCGAATCAACGTACCGCCCATGGAGATCACGTCGTCGTCGGGATGAGGGGAGAAGATCAGCACGCGTTTGGGGAAAATACTGTCATGACGTTGCGGGCGATCGCCAGGCAGCTTGGCGTGTTCGGGTTTACCACCGGGCCAACCCGTAATCGTGGATTGCAGATGCCGGAAGACTTGCAGGTTAATGTCGTACGCCGGGCCATGTTCGGCGGCAAGATCCTGAAGGCCGGCTTCGTTGTAATCTTCTTCCGTCATCTTGAGGATCGGTTTTTTCAGATCGCGTGCTAGCCAGATGACGGCTTTGCGAATCGTGCTGGGTGTCCATTTCACACGCCCTAGCAGCCAGGGGCTGCGAAAGCGCGTCAACGATTCGGCGGCAGACTGGTCGATCACTACGCGTGCGTTAGGATGCTCCTGCAAAAAACTTGCCGCCACCGCCGATGTAATGTTGCCTTCGACGGCCTGAGCCAAGATCGGTGCCTTGTGTTCGCCGAAGGCGATCAAGATGACTTCACGGGCCTCGAGAATCGTCCCCACTCCCATCGTAATTGCACGACGTGGCACGTTCTCTTCGCCGAAGAAATCGCTGGCAGCGTCCATCCGCGTTACGCGGTCGAGCGTAATCAATCGTGTCCGGCTTTCCTTACCCGAACCGGGTTCGTTAAAGCCGATATGCCCGGTGCGCCCGATGCCAAGGATTTGGATATCAATGCCTCCGGCATCCTCGATCGCGATTTCGTATCGGCGGCAAAAATCGTTGACCGTGCTGTCCTCAATCGTGCCGTCGGGGATGTGCACGTTTTCGCGGCGAATGTCGACGAGGTCGAACAGGTGTTCGTTCATGAATCGCACGTAGCTCTGCAATTCATGCGGCTGCATCGGAAAATATTCGTCCAGGTTGAAGGTAACGACATTGTCGAACGACAGTCCTTCTTCGCGATGGAGGCGTACGAGTTCATCGTAAATGCCGACGGGGGTGCTGCCGGTTGCCAACCCCAGCACGCAATTTCTCCCTTCAGCAGCTCGTTGCCGGATCAGATTCGCAATGTCGCTGGCAATGGCCGCCGCCACCTCACGCGCATGCGGGAATACCTGGCAGGGAATGCGTTCGAATCGGTTGTGGGTATGCGAAATGTTGTGCGAGCGCGATACGATAGCCACGTGATATTCCTCTTATTGTTACACGGCTGTCCCAGCCGTAATGTCCCCCGGCTGTCCCAGCCGTAACGTCACACGGCTGTCCCAGCCGTCCCGGAAACGTCCACGACTGTCCCAGCCGTAATGTTACCCGACTGTCCCAGTCGTCTCCAACTCACAACTCCCATTACCGCCCAACTTCACGCGTCCGATCCTTCCGGAAAGAAATTCTGTTCGGCCAGTTGGTGGGCAGGGATCATCTTTTCGTTTGCGGTGTCCCACGCCATCATCTGTCCGGTTCGCCACGAGGTATTGGCCATGTTTACGGCCACGACACCTGCCATCCCCAGTTCCATGGGGCACCGCAGCGGTTGGCCGTTGCGCAGATGATTGTGGAGATTCGTGTGATGCAAGTGGATGTCTTCGCCTCCGGTCTTTTTGTGCTCTTCCAGAACTTTGTCGTCTTTGTCACGGACGACCCAACCCGAGTCGGTAAATTCCATGGTACCGCGGTAGCCGCGGATTAAATGTCGCACGCCCACTCGATTGGACTGTGTCCCCAACACGTAGACGGTCATGCCGCGGGGGTACTCGCAGATCATCTCGAAGTTGTCCGGCAGATCGCGACCGTCGGGCCACTGCCAGATGCCGCCCATGCCGACGACGCGGCGCGG
>JAGQPD010000343.1 GCA_020426865.1 Planctomycetales bacterium | reverse complement strand
AGAATACCGGCCATGATCAACAAGCTGATCCCATTGCCGATTCCATATTCGTCGATCTGTTCGCCCAACCACATCAGGAAGATCGTGCCGCAGGTCATGGTGAGGACAGCGGTCACCTGCCAGAACAGTCCCATATTGGTGGCGCCATCGGCGATGAAATTCGGATTCAGCCGCACCGGTAATCCCGATCCGGGATCGACCGCCATCACATACATGCGGACATAGGCGAGACTCTGAACCAGGCACAGTACAACGGTCAGATAACGGGTGTACTCATTAATCTTCTTCCGTCCCGCTTCCCCTTCCTTCTGCAATTCTTCGATGGGCTTCCAGACGCTGCCGAGCAACTGGAAAATAATCGAGGCGGAAATATAGGGCATGATACCGAGTCCGAAGATCGTGGCTTGTCGCAGGTTGCTGGCACTAAACACCGCTGCATATTCGGCCATTTTGCCGAAACCGAAGCCCCCCTGCCCTTCCTGAGCCTTCATCGCAGCGGCGTTGGCCGCCTGGTCGATCATCGGCAGTGAGATATGCCAACCAACTCGGTAGATGGCCAGGAACAGCAGCGTCAGCAATATTTTCTGGCGCAGTTCGGGGATCGTAAAAACGACCCGGATTTTTTCCCACATTGGTGTGACCCGTCCTTGCTAAGGTTGGCACGTATCGGTTGGCACGCGGTTGGTCGCGAGCGCGAACATTACTTCTTGGTCTTCGCCGCCGCCGCCGCTTTCTTTTTCTCCGCCACTGGGGTGCGTCCAGGGAGAACGATTACTTCTCCGCCGGCCTGGGCAATTCGGTCGGCAGCCGACTTGCTGAATCGGTGCGCAGAAACTTTCAGATTTTTCGAGAGTTCGCCATCACCGAGCACCTTGAGGACATCGAATCGTTCTTTGGCCAACGAGTGCTCGCGCAGCGATTCGGGAGTTACTTCGTCGCCGGCGCTGAAGACTCGCTCAAGATCGCCAATATTAACCACCGCAACTTTTAGCGCAAACTTGTTGTTGAACCCGCGTTTGGGAACACGGCGAACCAGCGGCATCGCTCCGCCCTGAAACACGGACGGGTTCGACCAACCGGCGCGCGATCGCTGGCCCTTGTGACCGCGACTGCTCGTCTTGCCGCGACCCGAGCCGGGGCCCCGCCCGATTCGGCGTCGCTTGCGATTGGTATGAACCCCTACATGGATATCGTTCAAATTCATGACAGCGAAACTCCCCGCAATCGTTCCACATCAGCACGTGTGCGTAATTGTTCCAAGGCATCGATGGTTGCTTTTACCAGCGTCACGGGATTGGAGGTCCCGAAGCTTTTTGTGAGAATATCGCGAATCCCCGCCGCTTCACAAACCGCACGTACGGCGTCGCCGGCGATGACACCAGTACCAGGACCGGCCGGTGCCAACAGGACGCGTGCCGCACCATAATGTCCCTTGATGAGGTGCGGAATGGTGCCGTTGACGATTGGGATCTGGACCATGCTGCGGGTGGCCTGTTTGACCGCTTTCTCGACACTCGGTGGAACTTCGTTGGCCTTACCGTATCCCCAGCCGACACGCCCATCGCCATTGCCGACGACCACCATCGCCGCAAAACTGAAGCGACGTCCGCCTTTCACAACCGCCGCACAGCGTTTGATCTTTACTACTTTGTCGATGTACTCGCCCCGGTTGGATTCCGGTTCTTTGCGATCTCGTCGTCGGCCGCTTCCACTTGCCACGATTGTCGTCTCCCGCTGAGCTGTGCCCGCAACTATGCCAAATAATAATTCAAGATAATACTTACGCCAGAGGCTTCGTACGCGATGATTTCGGAAAAATTACAGTTGAAGTCCGGCCTCGCGAGCCGCGTCGGCCACTGCGGCGACTCGGCCGTGATACCGATAAGGGCCACGGTCGAAACAGGCTCGATGGATACCCGCCTGTTGAGCTCGTTTGGCAATCTCCTGGCCAATCAATTTCGCTGCCTCGGCGTTACCACCGTAGGTCACCTGGTCTGATAACGACTTGTCCCGCGTGCTTGCGGAACACAGTGTCCGTCCAGCAGCGTCGTCGATCAGTTGGCAATACAGGTGTTTGTGGCTGCGGAAGATGCTCATCCTCGGCTTTTCCGCCGTTCCCCGCAAGGACTTGCGAACTCGGTGCTTGCGCCGAACTCGCTGCCGAAGAATCGTCTTTTCGTGATTCACTACCGTACCCTTTATTTACATCCACCCACGACGAATTTGTGTTTGTATCGCGGAGCAACGATCTACGTCGACACCGCTCTATATTACCAAAGTTTATGTTGCCGCCTTGCCGGGCTTGATCTTGACGTGCTCCCCTTCATAGCGGACGCCCTTGCCTTTGTACGGTTCCGGCTTGCGGGCCGCCCGTACCTCTGCGGCAAACTGACCAACCAGTTGTTTGTCACAGCCCTTGACGACGACGTGCGTTTGGTCGGGACAAGTCACTTGCAGCGCCGCTGGAATTTTCTTGTGGACCTCATTGGCATAGCCAACGCGCAGTTGTAACGTATCCCCCTGCACCGCCGCGATATAACCAACGCCGACGATTTCAAGACGCTTTTCATAACCTTGCGTTACGCCGACGACCATGTTCTGCAGCAGCGCTCGGGTCAATCCGTGAAACGCCCGCGACTGCCGGTCGTTCGCGCCGCGAGTAACCGTGATCGTCCCGGCATCTGCATCGTGTTCGAGTGTCACCTCCGGACGAAAATCGCGTTCCAGCTTGCCAAGCTGTCCCTCCACGGCCACCTTCTGACCATTGACGGTCACCTTAACACCACTCGGAATCGTCACTGGTTTTTTACCAATCCGCGACATGGCTCTGCCTTCTTGCTGCTACTTTTGTCGTATTCAATTCAGGTTGTTTGCCTACCAGATCTCACAGAGGACTTCGCCGCCGAGATTTCGCTGGCGCGCCTCACGATCACTGATGACACCGCGACTGGTGCTCAATACACTAATTCCCAGCCCTTGCAGGATGGGACGCAAATCGCGAGCGCCACGGTAAATCCGCCGCCCGGGCTTGCTCACCCGCTTGATGTGCCGGATCACGCGCTCGCCATTGGGGCCATATTTCAATTCCAATCGTAGCGTCCGCGAGGGCTGGGTGTCGACCTCTTCCCAATCCCAAATATATCCCTCACGTTTCAGGACGTCGGCTACGCCTCGTTTCACTTTCGACAGCGGTACCTCTACGCTGGGCCGTTCCACTCGCACTGCGTTACGGATTCGCGTCAGCATGTCGGCAATCGGGTCAGTCATCATATTCTCAGCGTCCCCCCTACCAGCTCGCCTTTCGAACACCCGGAATCAAACCCTGATCGGCCAGCTTGCGAAAACAAATTCGGCAGATCCCAAACTTACGGTACACCGCCCGCGGCCGCCCACACATGCGGCATCGCCTTACCAAGCGGGTCGTGAACTTCGGTGCCCGCTGTGCTTTGGCTATTTTTGATTTGCTCGCCACGTTCTGATACCTATCAATTGTCTTTCAAAATTCTCAGTTCGGCGGCCAACCTTTGGCCACCTGCTTGTATTACCCTCTCCCGCTTGCCGCAGGCCTCATCCTCTCGACCGCATTCTCCCGTCCGCATTCTCCCGTCCGCATTCTCCCGACGGCAGCTAGGCAGCTCCGGCCTTCTGTTCATCGCGACGGAACGGCATGCCAAATTCACGCAACATCAACCGGGCCTCGTCGTCATTGTCGACCGACGTCACGATCGTGATGCTCATCCCCTGCACCCGGGGAAACTTGTCCGGGTTCAGCTCCGGGAATACCAATTGTTCAGTCAGCCCCATGTTGTAATTTCCGCGACCATCAAACGCGTCTGGGTTCAAACCGCGGAAGTCGCGCACGCGGGGGATGGCCAGCGAAATCAACCGTTCCAGGAATTCATACATTCGCCGCGACCGCAAGGTGACCTTGCACCCGATCGGCATCCCTTCCCGCAAGCGAAATCCGGCGATCGCCTTGCGCGCTCGTGTCACTAGCGGCTTCTGGCCTGTAATCTGAGTGAGCGCCGACACCGCGTCCTCCAGGTGCTTTTTCTCGGTGATCGCCGTGCCCACGCCCATGTTGACCACAATCTTTTCCAGTCGTGGCAGGCTCAAGCGATTACTGCGCCCAAGCTCCTTCTGCAGTAACGGCAAAATGTGCTCATCGTATTTTGTTTGCAGTCGCGGAATCATCGTCTATTCGCAGCCCTCACCTGGGCTCCCCCCCAATATGTCTGTTGCCTTGCAATACTTGTCGTGCCCGGCCGTCAACCGTTTACCGACGGCCTCGTCATCCTCGTCTACTTTTTGCTCGCATGGCTCGTATGCGGCGGGGAGACTTGCCCCAACGAAGAACCACACTTCTTGCAGTACCGCTCCTTGCTCCCATCGGCGAGGAAGCGTGCGCCCAACCGAGTTGCCTTGCCGCAGCTGGTGCAGACCATCAATACGTTACTGATTTGCACTGGCATCTCCTTGGAGAGACGCCCCCCTTGCGGATTGCGCTGGCTGCGGCGAACGTGCTTATACACCCGGTTGACACCCTCCACCACCAATTTGCCCGTCTGCCGGTTGACGCTCAGCACGCGCCCCTTCACGCCGGCATCGTCACCTGTGAGGACCTGCACGGTATCATTAACTTTGATTTGCATCACACGACCTCGCTGGCCAGACTAACAATCTTCATGAATCGACGATCCCGCAGTTCCCGAGCGACGGCGCCGAAAATACGAGTGCCACGCGGATTGCGATCGGCATCGATAATCACGACGGCGTTGCTGTCGAAACGGATATAACTACCGTCGCCGCGGCGTGTCGGTTGCTTGCAACGTACGATCACGGCGCGAACCACCGCCTTTTTCTTGATGTCGCTGCCGGGGATTACGCTCTTGACGCTGCATATAATCACATCGCCCAGACCGGCGAACCGCCGCCGCGAACCGCCAAGTACCTTGATGCACATGACTTCCTTCGCGCCAGTGTTGTCGGCAACGGATAATCTTGTTTCCTGCTGAATCATCGCTTAAGCCCCTGACTTTTCGTTCTGACGAGCTGCCCGCAACGCCGCCACGTCCACCGCCGTGCTTCGGGACACGACCCGTTGCAGTTCCCAACGCTTCAGCTTGGACCGCGGTATCGATTCGATGATCTCCACCGTATCGCCGACAGCCGATTCCTCGTTCTCGTCGTGCACGTAACAAATCGTACGGCGACGAATAATTTTGCTATACTTGGCGTGTTTGACGAGTCGAGCAATCTCGACGCGACGAGTCTTAGCCATCTTGTCGCTTGTCACCACACCCACTACGACCGCTTTCGGCATATCCCCACGTCCTACAACTGTCTGCGCTGATTCGAAAAAAACTTACGATTATCTGATTACCTGTCGACGGCGACCTGCCACCGCGCGATCATCGCCGCCAGTGTTGCGTTATCGGCTCTTGGCACTCAACTCTCGTTCACGTTGGATCGTCTTGATTTGGGCCACCAATTGCCGGTGACGGCGTAATTCACTGGGAGCATCCAACCGTTCTGTCTGAGCCTGAATCCGCAGTCGAAACAGGTTCTCGCACGTTTCGCTCAACGTGTGCCCCAGCTGTTCGTCGCTCATGTCCCGCAGTTCGGCAATCTTCATCGGCTTTGCCCTTTATCTATGCCTTGTCACGTTGGTGTCGTCTCACGTCCGCCAACATGTGAAAGTCCCAACCTAAATCGTACGGCGGCGCACAAACCGGACTCGAATTGGCATCTTGTGCGCCAAACGAGCGAAACAAATCCTTGCTTGTTCTTCCGTGACGCCACCCAACTCATAGAGCACGGTTCCCGGCCGCACGACGGCAGCCCAGAAATCCGGCTCGCCCTTCCCTTTCCCCATCCGTGTTTCCAAAGGAGTGGAAGTAACGCTCTTGTGCGGAAACATCCGCACGTACAGTCGCCCTTCACCGCGCACGTATTGCTGTGCAGCAATACGACCGGCTTCAATCGTCTGTGCTTTGATCCAACCACCCTGCAAGGCCTGCAGCCCGAACTCACCAAAGACGACTCGGTTACCCCGTGTCGCGTTACCTCTTATACGTCCTCTTTGGCTTTTTCGGTGCTTGACCCGCTTCGGCATCAGAGCCATCGGTACCGTCTCCCTCAAACATGCCTTGATTGATCCAAACCTGAATGCCGATGTGCCCTTGGGCCGTCATCGCCTCGGTGAACCCGTAGTCGATTTTGGCCCGGAGGGTGCTCAGCGGCATCGATCCGGAGATTTGTTTTTCACGCCGCGCCATTTCGGCGCCGCCCAACCGCCCGGCCAACTGCACCTTGATGCCCT
>JAGQPD010000342.1 GCA_020426865.1 Planctomycetales bacterium | reverse complement strand
CCACGGCTAGCATCCCAGCCGGTATCGGTTCCATCTCAAATACCGTCGGTCGAAAACCGAGTAGCGCCAAATCGTGTGCGGCAGCCAAACCCGCCGGACCCGAACCGACGATGGCTACCCGCTCGCCGTCGGAAACCGATCCATTACAAAACGCTTCAGAGCTCGAATCGATACCGCCTGATCAAGCTCTTTTCGTCGGCACGCCGCCTCACACGGTGCCCCGCATACTCGCCCGCAGATTGAGGCCAACGGATTCGGCCCCCGGGCGATAAAGTACGCATCTTCAAATCGCCCCTCCGCAATCGCTCGTACATACCCCCGCGCATCGGTATGGACCGGGCACGCCTCTTGGCAGTTGATTTGGCGCTGCCAATAGTCCGGATTCGGAACTTCGACTGAGTATCGCTCCACGACTAACGCTCCACGTCCTCAACAACTTCTGTTGTCTGGAAGAAGCTACACGCACGGCCGCACTTACCAAACGTCGATCACTCACTACCGGAAACCAACCGAACTCTCGCTGCATTGCCCGGAAAACGCCTGTCTCAAAACTTTTGATGTTTGCCTCTTGTTCCGAATTCCAATCTCCCCTAAAACCAAACTGTTTAACGATAAAAGGACCGTGATATCTTTTAGTCGCGTATGTTGCGGTAACCGACAGGCGTTGTCAAGGCGCGTACGGAAGATTTTTCGCGTTGGGGCTCGGACGCTGGGGCAATGGGCTACCAGTCGTGCAACAACCACGATTGGGGGAGCGTCGCGGCTGGCGAAACGCTACGATGTTAGCAGCAGTGCCTCCGATGTCGCTGCAGCTGCCTGCTGCCAACATCCAAAGCCCTGCCAGTAGCGCGGGGTGTTTTACTCGGTGTTGCACATCGCCACGCCATATGTTTTTTCAGGCAGAGAATTCAGGGATCATCCAATTTGCATCGCATCCACATCATTGGCCGCAAGAACAGTGGCAAGACGACACTGATTGTCGATCTCGTGCAGCAGTTGACTGGGCTCGGCTTGCGCGTTGCCACGATCAAACATACGCATCATCGCCACGAGTTGGATACGCCGGGGAAGGATTCGTTCCTCCATCGGCAGGCTGGTGCGGTCGCTACGGGTATTCTGTCGAAGTCGATGAACGCGATCTTCTGGCCGCCTGATGCGTCTGACGGATCTGACAACGACGTGCGATACGATTCGTTCGCTCCAATGTTCGCGAATTGTCAACTGGTGCTGGTCGAGGGAGACACGCAAACCAGTGCCTGCAAGATTGAGGTTTGGCGCGCGGCGCTCAACACACGCCCTTACGCGGAAGGCGATCCCTCCGTCACCGCGGTGGTAACCGATGACGAGCTGGATATCGGAACTCGCGTTTGGCCGCGCTCCGATATCAGGCTACTCGCGCAAAACATGATTGGGATTTTCGCGACCGATCCGTGACGCCTTGAGGGGACATGTCCCTAACGGGCACTTAAGTACGTGATGAGTTGCCCCAATGCTGTTGATGCACAACCACGTAAACGCAAGGGACGAGGACCAACGTCAACAGTGTGGAGATGGACATCCCCCCCAACAATGCACGGGCCAAAGGTAGCATCGCTTCATTGCCAGGCGAAAGCTGAAATGCAAGCGGCAGCATCGAAGCAACCAGTGTGAGTGACGTCATCAAGATGGGCCGTAATCGTACTTGTGCCGCAGACAACGCCGCTTGCTGTGCCGAACATCCGTCCTCACGTCTCCGGTTCGCGAATTCGACCAGCAAGATCGACTTGTTGACTACCACACCGGTCATCATCAACGTCCCCATCAGCGACTGGATGCTCACATAGGTGTTCGTAAGATGGAGCACAAGGATTACACCGCCAAGTCCCAAAGGGACCGCCAACATGATGATCAGCGGGTCGACAAATGACCGAAATTGTGCCATCAGTACTAGATAGATCAGCACAATCGCCACAATCAAGCCAACTCCAAGCGTCTTCATGCCGGTTCGCATCGCCGCCACTGGGCCCCTCAGTTCCACCGATACTCCGTTGGCAAACTCCATCTTCGCAAGTGCTGCATCAATGGCATTTGCCACGCTGCCAAGATCTCGGCCTGCCACGTTAACTTGTATGTCGTAGACCCGAGCAATGTTGTAGTGGGCCACTTCCCCCGGGATATTGACCCTCCGTAGCGTTGCCACGTTCGAAAGCGGAATCGTGACAGGTCCCTCGGCGGTGGTTAGCGATATCGGCATGCTCTGCAGTTGCTCAAGGCTTTGAAACTCGTTCGATTCGTACTGTACCCCCATGAAAAAATCGGTACCTGACTTGGGATCAATCCAGATCGTCGGTGCAAATCCCACGCTCGACCCTAGTGCCGTGAGCACCGATTGAGCAACCTCCTCCTGATCAATCCCCATGTACTTCGCCCGTGTTCGGTCAACTTGCACATCATATTGGGGATAATCCAACGATTGCGCGATCTGTACGTCGGCGGTACCAGGGATAGAGCGGATCACGTTGACAACCTCTTCCGCCGTATCGCGACATTGTCCCAGCGAACCGGCCGAAACCTGCACATTAATCGGAGTCGGAACGCCCTCATTCAGGGCCATGTTGACAATGCCTCCGGTAACAAAAAGAAACTGCTCCAGCGGGTATTCCTCAGCAAATCGCTTACGAAGCTGCTTGACGTAAGAGGCCGTCGGCGTCCGGCGGTTAGAAGACTTTAGATTGACGATGATATACGCCGTATCGGGACCGGAGTTGGGACTCAATACCGTGGAGAACCCCGCTCCTTTTCCTACCGGCAATCCAATGTTCGCGATCAACGCCTCGATTTCGTTCTCGGGAATGACATCCTTGATCGACGCTTCCAGGTTGGCGACTAGCTCTTCCGTCTGCTCTAATTTCGTGCCCGGCAGAGTCTTGATGCGGACTTCAAACGATCCGGCATCCACCGTCGGAAATAATTCTGTGCCAAGCTGTGGATAGAGCACGAACGTGGCACAGAATGCCGGGACAATGGTCAACGCCAGAATGTACGACGCCCCAATTGTCAGCGTCGCCGCCAAGGCCAGTGGCACGAACAGGTAACTGATCATGCCCGACAAAAACAACGCGGGTAGAAAAACGACAAGTGTGGTCACGGTCCCCGCCAAAATGGCACCGGCTACCTCATACGTGCCATCTCGTGTCGCTGCCTCGGCCGACTTGCCCATCGCGTGGTGACGAATAATGTTCTCCACGACCACGATCCCTGCGTCGACAACCGTGCCGACGGCCAGGGCGATACCACCCAGCGTCATCACATTGATCGTCTCGCCAGTTAAGGCGAATCCCAGAGCGCCAATCAAGATCGAAAACAAGATCGTGGCCACAATGATCACCGTGGGCAACAACCGTCGGAGAAATGCCAATACGACGATCGCGACAAGCAACGCACCCATCCCGACTTCGTGGAACAGGTCATCCATGGCCTTTCGAATGTATCCTGACTGATCAGATACCAGCGTGACTTCCGTGGCCTCCGGGATGTCTCCTCGCTGTTTCATTTTCGGGATTTCGGTACGGATTCCCTCATAGATGCGATCGACAACGGCGATCGTGTTTTCGCCTGGTTCCCTCAGTAGCGGGCAGTAGACGCTGCGACTTCCATTGACTCGTACGATGTTGTATTGCAGCGCCGCGTCATCGGCGACCCGCGCAACATCACGAATAAAGATTGGGCCGCCCTCACGCACCGTAATCGGCACGGCCTCGATATCCGCAACGTTGGGGAGTGTGTTTTGCGGGTGGATTTGATAATCCAGATCACCGATTCGTGCGGAGCCTGCGGCCAGCACGAGATTTGACTTGCGGAGCGCGTCCACGACGTCGGTGGGTCCGAGTTGATACGCCTGCAGTTTCGCCGGATCGACGTAGACCATCATCTGACGAAACTTGCCGCCGAATGGATGTGGGATCTGCACGCCTTTTAATCCGCCCATCTTGTTTCGTACGGCATAATAGCCAATCGTAAAAAGTTCCGACTCACTTAGCCCTTCCCCCGAGATCGCGGCCAACACAACCGGCAGGTTTGCTGGTTCGCTACGTAAGGTGAACGGCCATTCGATTCCCGGCGGCAAGTGAAACATGTCGCTCGCCTCGAGATTGACGATGTCGTTCATCGCCGAGCTCGGGTCGGCACCCGGTTGAAAGAAGACCTTAATCACCGCTGCCCCGGGAACGGTTCGCGATTCCTGATGCTCGATCTTGCCCGCCAATGTCAACGCACGCTCCACTCGTGATGTGACGGACTTTTCCATATCGACGGTCGGCAATCCCGGATACGAAAAGAAACTGACAACGACAGGCCGTTTGAAATCGGGGAGGATATCAATCGTGATCCCCGGAATCATTGCCGCCCTCAGCACACACAGTGCCAGGCAAGCCGCCAATATCGCGTAGCGATTCTTGATGGAAAAATCAATCAATGCCATTGTGGTCTTATCTTCGTGGGTTGTTGGGCGGGTCAAGACGTACTTGCGGTACCAACGTTGTGTCTGCCGACCCTAAAGCGGTCGGACCTGATCTCCGTTGTGGAAACGTCTCAGATGAGCGTCAATGACCAGTTGCCCCGGCTCCAAACCGTCGCGTATCTCGATCGTGTGTCCGTCGTCCAGTCCCGTTGCGACCTCCGACACAGTTACAGTATTCTGCTCGGTGATGATATAAACATATGCCTTGCCGTGGTCATCAAAGCGGACGGCCCGCGACGGTAACGTGGAGACAGACGATGGGCTGCCCATCTCGATCGTCGCCAGCCCAAACATGCCCGGGAGTAGTTTTCCGTCGGTGTTGCTCACTTCCGCCTCGACCGTCATCGTGCGAGTGCCAGGATTCAAACTGTGTGCGAGTCGCTCGACCGTGGTACTGATCGGTGCCTCGTCAACAAACGACGGAAATGAAAGCGAGATGCTGTTGCCACGCGCAATGTGGACCGCATCGGACTCGGGGACGGGAATTCGGACGCGTACCTTGTCGACCCTGCTCAGCACGAACAAGGTCCCCTCCAGGCTCGCACTGTCGACGTTCACAAGGTCGCCCAGTTCAATGTGCCGCTCGGTGATCACGCCGGCAAAGGGGGCGGTGATCGTGGCATAAGCAATCACCACGTTGAGTTCCGCCAATTGCCGGCGCATCACTTGCGTTTCAGCTTCCGCGATCTCCCGGTCTGCGATCATCGCCCCGTGATGTGCTGTTGCCTTGCCAACTTCCGCCTCGGCGACCTGCACCGTCGCAATCGTCGCAGCCCTTCCCGCTTGTTCGGCGTCCCGCCGTTTGCGAGCTTCGTCAAGCAGTCGTGACTGTAACGATCCGCGAAGTACCAGTTCATTTGTCCTCGAAAACTCGGCTTCGGCCGCTGCCAACGTTGCGTCTGCCTGTGCGGTCTGTGACCGGGCTTCGGTCAATCGCGCTTGCGCCGATTCGACGCTCGCCTGCGACAATGCTACGTTGGCAGCTGCGCGCCTCTCCTGCGCCTGCGATAGCGCGATTCGCGACTCGATCGTTTCCCGCTGCCGAATCAACTCGGGTACGTCAAGTTCCGCCAGCTGTTGCCCCGCTTCCACATAGTCGCCAATGTCAACGTTCAAAGTCGACACGTAGCCCGACGCCCGGGCTCGGATCGGCGTTTCGTAATATGCCAGGATCGTCGCAGGTTGAGTTGTCTTTCGCGTAACGCTTGTTGATGCAACCGCTACCGCCTTGACCGGTATGCTCGATTCCTTTTTTGGCTGGGAGGTCTGTGGAGGATCGATTGCACAACCCGTCAGGAAAATCGAGATGCTGCCCAGTAGGTAGGAAAAAGCTATGCGAATTGTCATATCGACGCTCAAAACTTGAAGTGGATACCGCTGTCGGACGGCTAACCGGTACGAACAATACGGTCGGAATAATCGTTACGTCTATACTGTCCAGCATAATTTGCTGTCTTCCGCCCTTTCGATTCCCCAATGCCGGCATTCCCCAATATTTGAACCTCATAACCGTGATCACAGAACTAACCGATTGCCGAAGCATGATCCATACATTCGCTCGATACCGCTCCGTATGTCCCTGGTGTCTTTGGTGGGGAGTTTGGCCTAATGCCCAAGGTTGCCCGTGTTTCCTGTAGCGTCCTGCTCATCATTACCAGTGGGTGTGCGTGCGGTCCGGCCAAGTTTGTCACTCCGAACACTCAAGCCACCGTCGAACCCACCGTCGAACCCACCGTCTTGCCTACTGTCGCGTCTGAGAGAGCGACGCCTCTTGAGTCGCCCAGGAACGGCTCCGCTGGGACGGACGGCACACACGTCTTACCGGTTGTCTTCGACATTCAGGTCCCCGCCGACGGGATGCAAATTCCCACCGTTCCTGTCGCGCCCGCCGAGTCATCGGTTGCCGACGAACGCGGAAGTACCGCTCCCGACAAGGTGACCGGTACGGCGCCCAATCCAGCTCCACCCACCCCTTTGCTATCGGACATGAATGGAGACGCGATCACGTCAGCAGCTGCCTTGCAACTCAATTTCCCTTCAGCGATGGCGTTGGTCGACTCGCGCCACCCCATCGTCGGGATCGCTCGTTGGCGAGTCCGTGAATCGTACGGGCAGCTCGCTCGAGCGCAAATGCTGTGGTTGCCAAGTATCCAAGCTGGCTTCAGCTTTCACCGTCACGATGGGAACTATCAAGCCAGTAACGGCGACATAGTGGATGTCAAACGAAGCTCGTTTCAATTTGGTCTTGGCGCAGGAGCAACCGGCGCGGGGACGACAAGCGCCAGGCCCGGTTTGATTGCACAGTTTCATTTGGCCGATGCGATTTTTCAACCAAAGATCATGGAAAAGACCGCGTGGGCAAGAGGCCATGCTGCCAACGCGACGCTCAACGAGCAACTCATGAACACCGGCATTGCGTACATTGAGCTTGTCGATGCCTATCAAGGGCTGCGGATCGCTGACGAGACGCGGCTGCAAATGGCGGAACTTGCCCGGATCACCGACGATTTTGCGACAGCGGGCGAAGGGTTGCGTTCCGACGCCGACCGCCTGCAAACCGAGCTGAGATTGATCGAGGTCCAGGTGTTCGCCGCCGAAGAGCAGATTGCCCTCGCGTCCGCTCGATTGGCACATGCCGCCAGTATCGACCCGTGTCATCGGATTGTTCCGCTGGATGTGAATGCGGTTCCGTTGGAATTGGCGGATGTGGAAAGTGATTCGGCGTGTCTGATCAGCACGGCCCTGCGGACGCGGCCTGAACTGAAGGAATCGCAGG
>JAGQPD010000014.1 GCA_020426865.1 Planctomycetales bacterium | reverse complement strand
ACGACGTCGTCCGCGCCTTGATCGAAAAGGCACCATGTCAAAGCTGGATCGTCGCCGGCTTCTCGCTGGGCGGAAACATCGTCCTCAAGTGGCTGGGGGAACAACACGCGAACTTGCCCGAACAGGTGATTGGAGGAATTGCCGTCGCACCCCCGATCGACCTGCTGGCCTGCTCCCGCCACATCTCCAGTCCGCGGCAACGGTTGTACGACCGGGCATTTGCTCGGTGGATGAACCGGCACGTCGATCGACGTGCACCTCAGAATCCCAGCCTAACGCGCTTGGCCGCCACCGGTCCACGCCCTCGGTCGTTGTGGGGTTTTGACAGTAAATTCACGGCACCCCTGGGGGGCTTTGCTTCCGTGGAAGACTACTATACCCAAAGCAGCTCGGCGCCTCATTTAGCCCATATTGACGTTCCGACGCTGATCCTGGCCGCCGAAGACGACCCATTGATCCCAAGCCGGATTTACGCAGAACATCAAATATCAGCCACGATTCAGCTGGTGACGACTGCACACGGCGGTCATTTAGGATATATTGGGGTGCGTGGTACCGACCCCGATTGTCGCTGGATGGACTGGCGGTTAGTGGATTGGATCCAGACACACGCTCGGATCCAGACACACGCTCGTCCACAAACGTGCCACACGTCCGTTCATCCAACGGCGTCCGCACGATGCGACTGACGGTCGCCGATACCTATCCAGGCCACGCCGTCCTTCCTTGATTAAAAATCCCTCACTCGAATTCCAGCTCTACGTACACCATCGCTATGAACGTTTCCTTTCGTAGTATCACCGGCGGACTGATCGTAATGGCGATCACATCCATCGTATCGACATTCATTTCGACACGCCGTGCGGCGATCCTTCCGGTGCCGTTGACTGCGATGTCGCCATCGGAGGCAATTGCGCAGAATTGGCCCCGTTTCCGCGGCGAGAACGGCCTGGGGCAATGCGACGACGTATCGATCGCGCTTCCCTGGTCCAACACCTGGCAAGCGCAATTACCAGGCACGGGGAATTCCTCTCCCATCGTTTGGGCAGACCGGGTATTCATCCAAAGTGCCAATTCCAACGATGCGACGCAGTTCGTCTCTTGCCACCGCGCAGGCACCGGCGACAAGATCTGGCACCGAGAATTTGCTTCACAACCGTACCCGATCCATGCGCGGAATACGTTTGCATCATCGACCCCTGCAGCCGATGCACAACACGTTTATCTCTGCTACGGAACGCCTGACAACATCACGCTGTTGGCGCTCAATCATGACGGCGAGGACGTGTGGCGCCGCGACATCGGCCCCTTCGCGTCACAGCACGGCTTTGGCGTATCTCCGATGGTCTACGGTGACCTGGTTGTACTTGCCGGCCAACAGCTGGAAGCCGGCCGCGAGAATTCGGCCGTCAGCGGCCCAGATGTCGACGCCGCCAGCCGTCCGGAGGGCAGTTACATCATGGCCGTTGATCGACTCACCGGTAATACTCGCTGGATCACGCCACGAGGGGGAGACAAAGCATCGTATTCCGTTCCCTGCGTCTTTGCTCCCGAAGGTGCACCGCCGCAACTGATCTGTTGCAACACGATTCAAGGCATGTTCGCCCTTTCGCCCAGCGACGGTCACGAGCTTTGGGCGCATCCTGTGTTTGACAAACGGACGGTGAGCTCGCCGTTGCTCGTTGGCGACTTCGTCTTGGGCACGTGCGGATCCGGTGGTGGCGGGAACTATCTTGTGGCCTGCCGCCCCGCTGCTGGCGGAACGGAAAGCTATCGGGTCGAAAATCAAGCCCCCTACGTCCCCACACCTGTCGCCAGCGGAAATCTGGTTTTCTTGTGGAGCGACCGGGGGGTCGTCAGCTGCGTCGACGTGCAGACCGGCGAAGCGATCTGGCGCGAACGCGTTGGTGGCAACTATTCGTCATCTCCGGTGCGAGTCGGCCAACAATTGGTCGGCGTTTCGGAAGACGGTCGCGTTGTGGTCCTGTCGGCGACGCGTGAATTCGCCAGGATCATGGAAAAAGACCTCGGCGAACCCACGCGTGCAACTCCCGCCATCGCCTCGGGAAAAATCTATTTCCGAACCGATACCCAATTGCTGGCCGTCGCACTGCAAGCGACGAAGTAACAAGCCGATGGCAGGTGTCCCTCCGCCACAATCACATTCTTTTCATGCGTTGACCTGACGACTTCGCCGTGACCCATCAACGCACTGACCGCAACTGGCGATTTTGGATCGATGTGGGTGGAACCTTCACCGATTGCCTGGCCATTTCACCAAGTGGCCAACAATGTGCGGCCAAAGTCCTGAGCTCCGGCAAAACCAAGGGTCTTGTCGGCCACGACAGCGACGTCGATCGGATTGTGGATCCGCGACGATGCGACGACCACGCCGAATTCTGGAACGGCTATCAGCTGCACCTCTTCGACGAACAAGGAAGTCGGATCGGACAATCAAGGGTGCGGCAGTTCGATGCCCGCCAAGGAACACTGTGGCTCACACGCCCGCTCGCGACTGTTCCGGATGTCGGTTGCCGCTACGAATTGGTATCTCCGGAACCTTCCCCATTGCTCGCCGTCCGACAGGTTTTGGGCGCTCGCCTTGAACAACCTCTTCCCGCGTTGGACCTGCGACTGGGAACCACTCGCGGCACCAACGCCCTCTTGACTCGCACTGGTGCGCACACGGCCCTGGTAACGACAGCCGGTTTTGGTGACGTTCTGGAAATTGGCTATCAGAACCGCCCGCAGTTGTTCGCCCTCGACATCGTCAAGCCGCCAGCATTGTATTGTTGCGTGGTGGAAGTCCCCGAACGGATCGCCCATGATGGTCAGGTACTTGTGCCATTAGACCTTGATCGACTCCGCGATCAACTGCAAGTCCTCCAAGACTTGCAGATCGAAAGCGTAGCCGTATGCCTGCTTCATGGCTTCGCCTGGCCGCAACATGAGCAAATGATCGGCCAGGTACTGCGCGAAATGGGAATCATGGAAGTCAGTCTCTCGCATCAAGTCGCTCCACTGATGAAGCTCGTGCCACGCGGCGACACGACCGTGGCAGATGCGTACTTAACTCCCGTGTTACGCGGCTACCGCGAAGAGCTGCGACCGCGTGCAGGGGACGGGCAACGCACATTGCGTTTGATGACGTCCGCGGGCGGGCTGGTCGAAGCGTCCCACTTTCGCGGTTGTGAGAGTATCTTGTCAGGCCCAGCTGGAGGTGTCGTCGGGTTCTCCAAAGTGGCGTCGGCAGCAGGGTTCGCCACCGCCATCGGTTTCGACATGGGAGGCACCAGTACGGACGTTTCTCGCTTCGATGGAGATTTCGATCTGGAATTCGAAACGGAAAAAGGGGGCGTTCGCGTGATGTCGCCGATGTTGGCCATCGAAACCGTGGCGGCCGGCGGCGGTTCGATCTGCCGATTCGACGGAGTTAAATTGACGGTCGGCCCGGAAAGCTCTGGGGCCGATCCAGGCCCGGCCTGCTACGGTCGCGGCGGCCCACTGTCCGTAACCGACGTCAACCTGGCACTCGGCCGAGTCCTCGAAGATCACTTTCCGTTTCCACTCGATCTGCCAGCCGTCCACCACCGATTGCAGCAAGCTGTGCTGCAAATCCATCAAGCCACCGGACAACGATTGTCGTGGCAACAAGTTGCAACAGGCTTTCGTGATATCGCCAACGCCAATATCGTTCGGGCAATTCGCTCGATCTCCGTCGCCAAAGGCTACGATCCGCGAAACGATTGCCTGGTCCCTTTCGGCGGCGCCGCTGGCCAACACGCCTGCGCCGTCGCTGAGCAACTGGGGATCCGGCAGATCCTGTGCCACCCGCACGCAGGGCTTCTCAGTGCCTGGGGAATTGGCCACGCAACGATCCATCGCCACGAAGTGCAAGGCATCTATCAATGCTATAACGAAGTCCGCCACGAACTCCAACAACGCTTTGAACAACTGGAGCAATCGGCCGCTGAAGAGCTAACGCGACAGGGCATACCCCGCGAACACATTTCATGCGCGCGATCGATGGAACTGCGTTACATGGGGACCGAAGCCACCTTGCACATTCGCTTGCCCCGCAACCACCAAGGTATCGACACGTCCAGGGACACACACGACGTACATATCGATGGCGACATCGACATCGTCAATTTGTTTGAGCACGAACACGAGCAGCGATTTGGCTATCTCGATCGGCACCGGCGCATTGAGGTCGTGGCCATTCGCGTGGAAGCAATGGATTCGCAACAGCAACTACTGCCACAATCACGACGTCTCCCCGTGTCGGATCCCACGGTTGCGGAAATGGTTGAGATGATCATCGAAGGGAACGCACGATCCGTTCCCTTCTTCGCACGAGGCGATCTGGTCGCAGGCAACGTGCTTGCTGGTCCCGCCATCATTTGCGAATCCGCCTCGACAACGGTGATCGATAGCGGTTGGCAAGGCCTGGTTCTCAGCGACGGCCAGTTGCTGCTGGAACAGCTGGGCGTGAAAGCTTCGCCGCCAGCAACAACGCTAACAGCCGTGGACCCGATCATGCTGGAGATCTTTAGCAACTCGTTCGGCGAGATCGCTCAACAGATGGGCATCGCGCTGCGCGCGACCGCTCAAAGCGTGAACGTGAAGGAACGTCTCGATTTCAGTTGTGCCGTTTTTACGGCTCGAGGTGAATTGGTCGTCAATGCCCCGCACATTCCCGTCCACTTGGGCGCAATGGGACAGACGATCCAATCGCTGATTGCCGAACGGTCTCCCTTACATCGTGGTGACGTCTTCGTCACCAATGACCCGTACGCCGGCGGATCGCATCTGCCGGACGTTACCGTCATTACTCCGGTCTTTGGCGATGACGACTCGCTACTGTTCTTCACGGCCAGCCGTGCACACCATGCCGAGATCGGTGGCATCGTTCCGGGATCCATGCCTCCGTTTTCGAAATCATTGGCCGAAGAAGGTGTCCTCTTGCATCACGAACCGCTGATTGCCGCAGGTGAACCGCGATTCGATGCCTTGCGAGAACAACTCACGGGATCGCCTTATCCGTCGCGCAGTCCGGATACGAACATCGCCGACATCCAAGCACAAATCGCCGCCAATCGCCAAGGAGCCAGCGGGTTATTGCAGTTGATCAACCGTTATGGTCGCAACACGGTATTGGCATACATGAACCACATCCAGCAAGCTGCGGAATTCAAGACGCGGCAGTTATTTGCCAGTATCCCCGATGGCGTATATCAACGCTGCGATCATCTCGACGATGGTACGCCCATTGGTGTGACGATTACAATTTCAGGCGAACAAGCTACGTTCGATTTTGGCGGCTCGGGAGCGGTTCACGCAGG
>JAGQPD010000341.1 GCA_020426865.1 Planctomycetales bacterium | reverse complement strand
GCACGCGACGCTCATCCGTCGCTAAGAATTGCCATCTAACGCTCTAAAAGCAAAGTCCGTGCCAACGATTCTCCTTGTTAACGCTACCGATGCGCCAGCACAGTGTCAGTGCGCATGGGAATCATCTTCTACTTTATTCCCTCTTTGCACAGGTTCGCCACCAGCACAGCACCAGACACCCTACTTATGGATTCATCGTCTGCCGTGACAAAGGTACGTGCGGACTCGGTTTGCTAGGTGGGACGATGCCGGCTGTTCATGTCACCGTCGCGACGTGACGGTAGAGTAGGCGAATGAGGGGACGTGTGCCGGAATGGTCGCAAGGTCACGTTCGCCATGACGTGGCGGACGCGAGAGAACGGACCGGTCTTATGCAGCCGGATTGGTCAGCGTCCACGATCAATTCGAGTGACGTCCGACAATTCTTTGATGGTATCTGAAAAAAACGGCCCCTTGACGCCCGCCAGCCCAGATGTATATTTATTGTATAGCCACATCTGCGGGAGCCAAGAACATGGAGATTCAATTCGCCAAATGGGGAAACAGCGTGGCCTGGCGCGTACCGAGCAAAGTGGCCAAAGCACTGGGGATCGCCCCTGGCAGTGTGGCGGACCTTGATGTGACCAAGGATCAGCTGGTGATTACGCCCAAGCCGAAGTCCTACATTCTCGAGAATTTGATCGCCGACATTACCCCGCAGAACCTGCACAGCGAAATCTCGCCGGGACGAGCCGTCGGGGCTGAGGTGCTTGATGATGGCTTACATTCCTGATCGAGGCCACATCATTTGGATCGACTTTGATCCCCAAGCGGGTCGGGAGCAATCACGTCATCGGCCAGCACTCGTCCTTTCACCCAAAGCCTATAACCGCAAGACCTCGCTTTGTCTGCTTTGCCCCATGACTATCCAGGTTAAGGGTTATCCATTCGAGGTGTCGATTCCCGGCAAAGTGCCCAGCGTGGTGTTGGCCGATCAAGTGAAAAGCCTGGACTGGCGGGTTCGCGGTGCGAAAAAGAAGGGCCATGTTGATCAGGACGTACTCGACGAAGTTGTCGGCAAGATACGTGCCTTGCTCGAGTGAGTTTCGTCCAGTGCTCAACGAATCCACCCGGAGCGAATCGGGTAGTGGGTCAACATTTCCAAAGACGCGCCAAAATTTCCAAAGACGCGCTACCCAACTGCGCAAACTAGGCACACTAGGCAACATCGTCGTCAACCTCGGCAACTGATTTGCGCAAGCCACCCAGATTGCCCATTCAATAAGCGCGTCTGGATTTCCGTTCGGTTATTTGAAAGCGTACCGGTGATCTCAACTCTCGCCGAAAATCGATACACACGTTCGATCTCCCGGATAACTCACGATGCTAATGCGAACGTCTCCGTCCGTCGGGTGCTGGATCTTGTACGCCGAGCGTAACGGGGTGCCGGTTCCATCCCCAAACGCCGCCTTGTTGAGCGATGTGTCTTCATCGTCCGCGTCACCCCAGTCGCCTGCCAAGTGACGCTGCAAACACTCGTTGACCGGTTTCATATCCGAACAGAATCGCACAAGTACGCCGCGCGTTCCCACAATTGTCCCGGGACAGAATTTCGGTTTCCTTCCAACGAACATACAGACACCCTCCCGTCCCCATAAGTTGGTCGTCGGTCCAAACGGCGATAATACGTCACAAGCGGCTTCGTAAAAAGCAGCCGTAAAAAACAGCCATGCTTCCAAGCGTACTTCTAAGCGTATCGACCGCGGACTTGTTACAGCCCGGTACGGCTCCATTTCCCCCCTGGTACGAACGCCTCGGCATGTTCTACCCTCTCCGTTGTACGGGGTCGCGTTCTTGTGCTGGACGTACTGGATCAGCGGTCGTGGATGGCAGGCGGTACGGCATCGGCTCGACGTGGAGAGATCCCGCTACGGAGAAACACCACCTAACCCATTATTATTAAACACTTTACAACATTTTACTTGCATTCTTGTATTCTACAGGCTACAATTTTCCTATAAAGATTGTGTTTTCTGGCAGACGATATCATTGACATTATTGTATTCTAGGTGATGCCATGGTGGAAATTGCGAAGAAGCTGCGAGAGCGAAAGCATGAGCTGGGCATTTCTGAGGAGAAATTGGCGGCAGTTACTGGATTGTCACGCACGGCGGTTCGCCAAGTCTTGAGCGATCCGTCGCGCGCGTCTACTGCCAACGTATCGGCGGTCGCGGGTCGGTTGGGGTTACGGATAGAGGCAGTCGAGAGCTTTTCGAGCTACGAAGTACGCCGCAAGGCCGCATTGGAGAAGGCCAAGAGGCTTGTCGCATTGGTCCAGGGGAACAGCCTGCTGGAATTGCAGGGGGTGGACGATGGCCAGCTGAGAGATATGATCGAGCAAACGGCCGATGAAATCATGGCGGGATCGCCGAGAAACGTGTGGAATTAGCGGATGGTGAATTGGACGGAGGTCGACGGTGAGACGCCCATCGATCCGAGCATGTTGGTCGATCGCTTGCGGGGCGTCGTCACGAACCGCGGTGAGCTCATTCCATTGGAGGCCGAGAACATTCGGAAGGCGACGGTCAAGTATCTGGGGAGGCCACTGTCGCGGACGAAGGCGAAGTTCGACTGGACATGGATGTGTGAAGTCCATCGCGACATGTTTGATGACGTATGGAAGTGGGCCGGAGTAACGCGAAAGACAAACCTCAATATTGGGATTCACCATTTTCAAGTGGACGCTCAGCTGTTGGCCCTCGGCGAGACGCTTCAGTATTGGGAAGCCAACGGCGCGCCGTCGACGATCGAGCAGGCGGTGCGTCTACATCATCGTTGTGCGGAGATCCATCCCTTTCCCAACGGTAACGGTCGCTGGTCGCGGTTGCTGGCAAATATCTGGTTGCATATAAAAAAACAACCGTTGGTTGTCTGGCCAACGGGTTCACTCGAGGACGAAACCGATGTCCGCAGCGAGTACTTGTTAGCACTGAGAGCTGCGGACGTGGGAAGCTTCGAGTCGCTGCTGAAACTGCATGAGCGTTATCAGTCGCCGTAGGCACAAGCATGCCGAATACTGTGTGGTTCGAGGTATTGGGACTCGCCGCGTCTTCAATCGTCCAGCCGATCATTGCCGTTCCAGCCACAAGAATCCGTACGGTTGCAGCGGCACTTCCACCGACGTGGCATATTCCTGGCCGGTAAGCAAATCGCGGAAGAATCGTCCGAGGCCGTTGGTGCGGAGCAGGTTGCCATCGACTTGCTGTGGCGTCTCGGAGAAGTTTGCCAGGACGATCATGCGATTTCCGTCATGAAACCGTACGAAGCCCAGGACATGAGGATTGCGAGTCGCCATCAAATCCATTTCCAACCCGGAGAGCGCCGGCGAATGTTTGCGAATCTCGATCATCCGTCGCAGCGAGGTGAACAGGCGCTTGCGAATGGACCCGTCATCATTCAGTTCTTGTAGAAACTCCCAGCGCATCTTCGGACGATGCACCCAACGTGTGTCACCAGCCTTGGCGGGGTCTTTGACAAAGTCATAGTCGTTGAGCATCCCCCACTCTTCGCCCAAATACAATAAGGGAATACCGCCGACGCTGAGTGTGACGGCGTGCAGGAGCAGGATACGGCGAATAGCCAAATCTTTGGCATGGGCATCATCCGTCTCAAAGGCCTGTTCCAATCCGGCGAGTGACGCCATGGTGCCAGAAATCCGCATATCGCCCGTCTGCGTGTTGTGTTGAAAGGGAATGCCGCGGGCAAATGACCCCCGGAATTGTCCGGTATAGAATGCGTTGAGAAAACTGCGATGGTCATACGCGTTAATCCCGACCGCCGCCGCATCCGCATCGTCAAATGTCCAGCCAATATCGTCATGACAACGTAAATAATTGGTCCAGTTGGTTCCCGGTGGCAGACGGTGCCGGTGCGACAGTGACTGCACCAACAACTTGACCTCGCGAGTTGCCAGCGATTCCCAAAGCAGTGCCATCAATGTGGGGTTGTATGATATCTGGCACTCCTGGGAGGAAACATACTGTACGACCTGATCGGGATGCACAATAGCTTCCGACTTGAACAACAGCGCCGGCGCGGCAACGCGGGCCAGCGCGTTGTAGGCCCGGATTAGTGTGTGAGCTTCGGGTCGATTTTCGCAGTCCGTTCCCATTTCTTTCCAAATGAAAGCCACCGCGTCGAGTCGCAGAATATCGACGCCCGTATTGGCAAGATAGAGCATCTCGCCCAACATCGCGCGGAACACGGAAGGATTATGATAATTCAAGTCCCACTGAAAATTATTGAACGTGGTCCAGACCCACCGTTGCATCCCGTCGTGCCACGTAAAGTTACCCCGTCGTACCGTCGGAAAGATCTCGCGCAGCGTGCGTTCATATCGATCCGGCTCCGTTCGGTCGCGAAAAATGTGGTAGTACTGCTGATATTCACGATCACCCGCCTGGGCGCGCTGCGCCCACTCGTGGTCGTCGGCAGTGTGATTGAATACGAAGTCCAGAACCAGCGAAATCCCCGCGTGGCGCAAGTCGTCGGCCAACTGACGCAAATCATCCACCGTTCCGATGCGGGGATCCACGGAGCGGTAGTTGCTGATGGCATACCCGCCATCGTTGTTCCCCGGCCGGACGGCAAAGAGGGGCATGAGGTGCAGGTACGTCAGCCCCAGCTGTTGGAAATACGGAATATGCTGACGAAGCTGGCTCAGATTCTCGCTGAACAGGTCGACGTACAACGCACCACCAACCATTTTTTCCGACAGGAACCAATCCGGATCGTTGATGCGCAGCGTATCGACCCGTTTTAGCTCTGCTGGCCGCCGGACCCACCCGTCGACGGCGGTGAGCAGAATCTGTTCGAGATGATAGAAGAAATCGTAACGCTGCCCGTACAGTTGAAAGAGCAGGCGGAAAATCGTCAGCCAGTGGGCATGCAACCGCTGCCCGAACAGCGCAATTTCTGCGGCCCCCGACCCATTGCTGGACAAATGTTCGGAGATACGAGATTCGAGCCGTTGGAGGGACAATTCGGCTTCGAAGGGGAGATCATCAAGTTGCGAGTGGCTATTCGGTCCAATCATTGGGAATGACGATATTTCCGAAGAACTGATAATAATCGATACCTTCTAGGATACCTTCGGCATGGTTGGATTTGGCAAAGTAAATTCGGGGCCATCCTTTCAGCTTATTCAGTTCTGGGCTGTGATTCCCTACAACCACTCCAAGCGTTCTTCCGCGGAGCATCCCCTCGTCGTTTCCGGAGTCGCCAGCGACCAGCAGCTGTTCGGGTTGGAAGCCCCATTTGTACAACAGATGGCGGATCGACAGATCGCTGCCGCCGCGAACCGGAACGATATCCAGGTAAATTCCCAGCGACAAGATGGCTTTGACACGCAAGCCGGCCTGCCGCAAAATCCGTCGGATTTGTCCGATGCTGGGGGCCAATTCCGGGTCGAGTTGATAGCTGACTTTGAACTCGGACTGTTCCTTCTCTTCCTGCAGGTAGAGACCAGGTTGTTGGTCGAGCACGGTACGGACACCTTGCCGATCCCACTGGAAAGCGATTTGTCTGCGCCACGAAAGATCGGGATGCATTTGCTCACCATAGTGCAACTCGGTACCGACGGAGGTATCCAGCAGATCGGGCATCGGGAGCCCTAGTTCTTCGATCATGGTGCGCGCGTCGTCCAAGCGGCGGCCGGTAGCGATCCCGAACCCGACGTTACTGGCGTCTTGCAGTGCGTCGGTCAGTCGTTGTCGAGCGGCATCGTCCCCGGTAAGGGTATTGTCGAGATCCGTGATCAGCAAACGATCGAATTCCGGCAGACGTTTGGCGCGGCGAGGGGAGATTTCTGTCGGCCGATCGGAGTGCAGGACAATGTCATCGATATCGCGAAGATAGCGTTCGACGTGGGCCGACCAGGAATAGTGTTCCTTCGCGCCGCGGATGCCGGCGCGCGACCACTGATCCCAGTTTTCCTGTTCGGTGAGCACTCGCAGTAATGCGTGTTCGATTACTTCGGGGTTGAGGGGATCGACCAGCAGTCCATTGCGGCAATTGGCGAGAATGTCTTGTGGTCCGCCATCGTTGGTGGCGACAACGGGGACACCGCTGGCGGCCGCTTCCAGCAGGGTCAAGCCGAAGGGTTCGGTCAACGCCGGATTGACAAACACGCCCCGCGACCGTGCGGCCAGTCGATAGAGTTCGGTGGATTCATCCGAGGTGTGTTGCTTGGGATAGGCAACGTGGCCATAGAGGTCGAACACGTCGATCAGTGTAAGAATATTTTGCAGGACACGACGTTGGCCGGAGGCCATGCCCCGCAAATCGTCTCGGCAGCCCATGACGAGGACGAGGTTGGCGAGTCGTCGCAGTTGCTCGCTTTGTCCGTAGACCTTGACCAGCATGTCCAGATTCTTGCGTTCATCGGGACGCGCCATCGCGAGAATCATTGGCTTGTCGGGGTCGCGTAGGAAGCGGTTGAGTTGTCCGGCGATGGTTGGGAGATCTTCGCCAGGCTCTGGCGGCCGAAAGCGGTCCAGATCGACGCCGGGGGGAATGACTTCCATCCGATCGCTAGCGTGATTCTCATACAATGCGTATTGCTGTTGCACTTCTTGGTGGGTGCTGGCAACGACGAGTGACGCGGTTTCGAGGGCCATTTCTTCCGCTTCGACGCGGGTCGTGAAGCGGTATTTCTTTTCCAATTTTTCCGCGGTTTGTTTACCGAGCAGTAGCCGTTGGCGTTTGACGCGACCGAGGGAGTGGCCGGTGAATGCGTAGGGAACGGCCAGCAGGCGGGCGAGTTGAGCGCCGGCGTAGCCAGCATCGGCGTAATGGCCATGGATCAGATCGGGGACGCGACTCCGTTTAAAGTAGCTTAGCGATTGATCGACGAAGACATCGACGTAGGGCCACAGGGCTTCTTTCTTCAGATAGCGTTTCGGGCCGAAGGGGATGCGCACGATCCGAGCATTCGGGCCGATCGGTTCTTCCAGTTGAGCGTAATCACTATCCACACGATCATCGATGATCTGCCGTGTGATCACGTCCACCTGTCGAACACGCCGATGACGTCCCAATTCTGCTGCCAGCTCCAGCACGTACTTGACCTGACCGCCGGTATCGGCATCACGTCCCAATTCTGGTTCCTGGGCGCGGATCAGCCCGTGCAAACTGACCAAGGCAATATGCAAACGTCCATCTTTGTCGGTGCTCTTCATGTCATCTTCCTTTGCAGTGTGCAACCAACGTAGCGGGAAGGAGGTCCCCGTGACAAAGCGAGACTTCCTGCAATAATTGTCGTAGCGCGACCTCGAACACGTAGCGAAACCGAACGCGCGGCGCCATCGTTTGTGTCACTTAGATGCAATCGAGCGCATAAGCAAGTAACGACACCTTTAAAGCTCGCGAGCTGGAATGCAAACTCGAACAACCAACGCCATGCCTACGGACTCCGCCCCCGCACGCGTGCTTGTCACCGATCTGGATGGCACCTTGATTCCGCTTCCCAACGACGCGACGAATCAAGCAGATCTCCAACGACTTCATCAACTATTGCTAACTTATCGTATTCCCTTGGTGTTTGCAACCGGCAGACACCTGCAGTCGGTCACGCGCGCCATCAGCGACACACCGTTGCCACACCCTCACTGGTTCGTCTGTGATGTAGGGACGTCCATCTATCACACCGACGGCACGGGACAGATCGTGAAGCTGGAAGAATACGCACAGCACCTGCGCGATATTTGTGCTCATCCGGTGAGCGACCTGGTCCGCTCGTTCCGGCACATCAGCGGGATCCAACTGCAGGAAGAACAGAAGCAAGGCGAGTTCAAACTCAGCTATTACGTCGCCCCATCACGCCTTATGGATGTCGTCGAGCAAATGGTGCAGGTCCTGCAGAAATTGCAGGCGCCGTTTGAAGTGACCCACAGCCGCGATCCGCACAATGATCGCGGGTTAGTCGATCTGCTGCCAGAGCAGGTTTCCAAGGCATATGCGTTGCGCTGGTGGGCCGCACAACGCGACTTATCGTGTGCCAACATCCTGTATGCCGGCGATTCTGGCAATGACCTGGCCGCGTTCCGCGCTGGTTATCGTTCGATCGTCGTCGCCAACACGCACCACGAAGTCAAACTCGCGGCCTACGAAGCGCATCGCGCCAATGACTTCGACCGTCGATTGTATTTCGCGCCGTATCGGGCCACCAGCGGCGTCCTCGCCGGATGCCATTGGTACGGCCTGTTCCCAGACCACACGCCGGACAACTGCGCAACCGCTGACGATGCGACACCTACGCATCCAACCACGATCGACGAACACTGGGGCGCGTGGCCGGTGGCGGAACAGCGAACGGCCTTTCGCATCTGGGCCCCCAAAAGGAAATCGCTCGCCGTGGAATTTCACGACACCCAGGGACATCACTGCGTCTCTCTCAACCGCGACCCACGGGGGTTCTTCTCCGGGACCGTGGACCGCCTCGGTACCGGTGATCTCTATTCATTGCGACTGGATGACCAGCTATCACGCCCCGATCCCGCGTCCCGGTATCAACCCGAAGGGGTGCACGGACGCTCGCAAGTCATCGACCCAAACGGCTTCCCCTGGCAGGATGTTCAATGGACAGGCATCGATCGCGAAGGACTGATCATTTACGAACTTCACGTCGGCACGTTCACCGCCGCGGGAACGTTCGACGCAGCGATTGGCCGATTGCCTGAACTTGTGGACTTGGGAATCACCGCGGTGGAATTGCTACCTCTAGCCCAGGCCGCCGGTGCGCGAAACTGGGGCTACGACGGCGTCGATCTATTTGCCGTTCCCCATCCCTTCGGAACCCCGGACGACCTTCGCTTCTTCGTCGACGCCTGCCATCGACTCGGTTTGGCCGTGCTGCTGGACGTCGTCTACAACCACCTCGGTCCTGAAGGAAACTACCTGGCCGATTTCGGGCCATATTTTTCTCGCAAACACCACACGCCGTGGGGGCCGGCGCTAAACTTCGACGGCCCGCACAGTTCGACCTTGCGAAGCTTCATCATCGCCAACGCCATCCATTGGTTGCGGGAATACCACATTGACGGCTTGCGGTGCGATGCCGTTCATTTCATGCACGACGACAGTCGCGTGCATATCCTCAGTGAATTGTCGCAATCCATCCGACAACTCGAACAACAAACCGGGCGCCGCTACCTGCTCATCGCCGAAACCAACGTCTACGATGCACGCACGCTCGACCAACGCGAAAACATCGGCCACGGTTTTGACGCCCTTTGGTGTGACGATCTTATGCACTCCATCCTGTCCATCGGTGGCGAAAGCAATTCGCTCACCCACCGCGAATACCGGGGGGCACTGGACGTCGCCGAGGCGCTGCGATTCGGATATATCTACGCCGGTCAACCATACCGTCGAGCGAACTCGTCCGCACGCAAGGAATGTCCCGACCTGGGAGGGTTCGTCGTCGGCCTGCAAAACCATGATACCGTGGGAAATCATCCACTCGGCCTCCGAATCCACCAGGCCATCTCCGTGGAGTTCCAGCGAGCGGCGGCGGCATTGACGCTGCTCCTCCCCACAATTCCACTGATCTTCATGGGCGAGGAGTTCGCAAGTCCCGCTCCTTTTCTGTTCTTTGTCGACTTTGCCGACCAACGCCTTCGCCGTGCGGTCGAGCAGGGGAGGGCCCGCGAGTATCCGCATCAACAATGGGGCAAGGCGGTGTCAGCGACCGACCCGAAGGCATTCGCGATCTCGCAACGAGGCGAAATCCAAGACGGTGACCCGTCCATGTGGCGCTGGTACCAGCAACTGATCGCGCTGCGGAAGCGATGGCGTTCCAGCGGCTTGCTCACACAATCGCGTCTGCATGTTGAGTGCCGCGTCGACCAAAGCCTGTTCATCTTGCGCTACGCCTCTGCCGCCGAATATGACGCCTTTGTCGCTTCGCGACTCATGACCCTAGATACCGCAAAGGACGCCTGCAGCGTGCCGTTACCCATCGACGTGACGCAGGTGCTGCTCGATTCTAATTCCGACCCGTTCAGTGGTGCGGGAGGCCCAACGACCACCGAATTGTGGCCGCAGCAGGCGGTGGTCGGTTACTGCCGCTCGACTGCTCGCTGAGAACTTGACGTCGCGTCTGGCTTTCTTCGGCCGGTTGCCGGTTGACCAACCGTGGCCGACGTTCGTAAGATGAATAGGTCCCGTCTGGCAGCACTACTTGTCGCACTGTCACGTTCGCATCGGCGGATGCAGATCGGAATCACGCGCGTGAGCACGGTAGAAGAATGCGTCGGTCGTGGAATCACGAGCCCGAGCGTTGAACCGCCGGATTTCAATATCGAGGGCCTCACGCAACAGGCGTATCAACGTCTTGAGTCACTAACTCGGATGATGCTCCGCCGCTACCCCACGGTGAAACGCTGGGAACAGACCGATGACGTTTTGCAACAGCAGGAAGAGCACCACGTCGTATTTGATCTGTTATATTACAATGGATTGAGCCAACGGGAAGCGGCAGGGATCCTTGGTATCGCGGAGCGAGTTTTGCAGCGACGGTGGCGAGCGACCAAGATTCGGCTCGCCCGGCTGATAAAAGTCTGACGCGCGGGGCCACCTCTCTTTGTAGTACAGTATGTCCAACGACGACGAATTGATCGACGATCTGCTCGACCGCTGGGAGTTGAGTTGGCGGAACGGTCAATACCTATCCGTGAACGAGTTGTGTCGCGACTTTCCCGAGTTGCAGGAAAGCGTCCGCGAGCGGATCGCGGCATTGTTGAAATTCGAGAGGTTCGAACACGCTCATACCTCGTCCGTCGATGCATTGAGGCTTCCCGGGCGAATTGGCAAGTATCGTGTGCTGAGCGAGCTGGCCCGCGGTGGCATGGGGATCGTCTATCGGTGTCGCCAGGACGCACCGGCTCGCGATGTCGCCGTCAAGGTCATTCGCGCGGACGAGATCACAACCGACATGTTGGCCCGCTTCGAGCGCGAGGTCCATGTCTTGTCGGCGTTGACACATCCGGGGATCGTGAAGATCTACGATGCGGGGATCACGGATACGCCATCTGGTTCATTCCCGTTCTTTGTGATGGAATTGATCGAGGGTGATCGGCTGATGGAGTACGCCGATTCCAAGCAGCTTTCGATCACGGAGCGACTGGAACTGGTCGCACGGGTCGCGGAGATCGTCGGTCACGCACACGATCAGGGGATCGTCCACCGAGATCTGAAGCCGTCCAACGTCCTGGTCCAACCCGACGGACGGCCTCGCGTGTTGGACTTCGGCATTGCCCGCATCATTGACTCGGAACGGGATCCGTCAAAGACAACGCACACGACGGCACACGCGTTGGGAACGCTACCCTACATGAGTCCTGAGCAGGCGTCACTGGAGCATGCACAGGTCCGCGCTGAGAGTGACGTGTATGCGTTGGGCGTCCTGACCTATGAATTGCTGACCGGCACTTTGCCGATTGACCCGCATGGCACAAATCTGTTGGAGGCAATCCAGCTGATCTGCGAGTCACCGCCGATGCGGATTTCGGCTCACCATCCATC
>JAGQPD010000340.1 GCA_020426865.1 Planctomycetales bacterium | reverse complement strand
TATTGCTCCAAAGCAAGTCTGTGCTGCAAGCAATCGCCGTGAGCGTCTTAGAAGCGAGCACATCATGACCCGCTAAATCAAGCAATCGGTTCGATATCGATAGCGATTTTTCTGCTGCAGGAACCCGCCACCTCCGGCCGGGCTAACCTACACTTGGGTAATATACGGTTCTTTCGGGGGGGTAGTCAAGCATTTGGTTCGAAATCATGCATCCATGCGACTCAATAAACGGGGAATTTTACTGAGATTGGGACGAGTTGCAGCGAATCCAGGATTGGCAACGCCGAGCCACGACACTTAGTATTGGAATGCCGACGGCGGGAATTAGACCCCTTTTCAACGACCGCGAGAAAACTAAGCTAAGGCCGAGGTTACTGCGGATTGTTGAGAACTTAGCAGCAGCCGGGTGAACATCGGATTGGCAGGCAGGTTCTGCATGCCACGCGGATTTGTTACCTAATACTTTCATCGGCCCACGGTTGTCGGGCGTACCGACGAAAAGAAATCAGAAAGGATTTTACAATGGAATATGAATCGCGACCGCAGAAGAGTTGGTTTGGACGAAATTGGTTCTGGTTAGTCCCCCTCGTCTTGATCGTGCTCGGAAGCCCCTTTATCTGTTGCGGTGGCGCGGCGTTTCTGGGCTTTAACATGGTCACGCAGCCCCGCGATGGGGCCATTGCCGCCATGGAAGCCGACCCGGCCATCTCGGCCAAACTAGGGACGCCACTGACCGCCGGCTCCACCTTTAACGTGACGAACTATCAGAACAACAATGGCAATGGATCGGCGACGCTATCATTCAACGTTTCCGGTCCCAACGGTAATGCCAACGTTTCCGGCGATATGGCGTTAACCGCCAACGTTTGGCGACCGGCCGATCTGACGATCACCTGCGACGACGGTACGGAATTTAAACTCCCCGCCGGTGCCGCTCAGCCTGAAGTTGACGCAACCGAAGAGGACGGCCTGTAGTCCCGTTCTGGTTCGCCGTGCCTTTACCCATGCGCCAACATGACCAAGTGCTTTAGCGACAGCGAGTTCATATCCCGGTGTAATGGCGTGCGGCGCGAGTTCTGAAAACGGTGACTTTTCCGGCTGCCTGGGGATCGGCTGGAGCTATGTATGTGCCAGGTACAACGGTTCGGCCCAGCAATGGCCAACGCGGTCAAGGAGGCCAGTGCGGCGGGACACGGCGGAGCGATCCGGGTTGCATTGTTTGCGGGCAAATTGTCAGCGTCCGGTTTTTCTTGTTGCCAGACCACAATCGCGTCATAGGGAATCCCGCGGCCATTGAAGTGACAAGCGGCAGCCGACGAGGCGGACCTATTGTCTTCGCAAATGGGCAAATGCGTGCCGAAATTTTTCGACTTTGGGACCCACGACAGCCGCACAATACGGTTGTCGTGGATTGCGGGCGAAAAAGTCCTGATGATAGTCTTCGGCAGGATAGAATTTTTCAAACGGCACGATCTCCGTCACGATCGGTCGTTCAAAGACTCGCTGTTCGTTTAGCAAAGCGATGATTTCTGTCGCAGACTCTTGTTGTTCGGGCGAGTGATAAAAAATCACCGAACGATACTGCGTTCCCACATCGTTGCCTTGGCGATTGAGCGTCGTGGGATCGTGAGTTTTGAAGAACACTTCCAGCAGCGTTGCGTATGGAACCTGTTGCGAGTCGTAGGTGATCTGAATGACTTCCGCGTGTCCGGTATCTCCGCGACAGACCTGTTGATATGTTGGATCGTCAACGTGTCCGCCGGAGTAGCCGGAGGCCACCGACTCGACACCGCTGAGTTCCAGGAATACGGCTTCGGTGCACCAAAAACAGCCACC
>JAGQPD010000339.1 GCA_020426865.1 Planctomycetales bacterium | reverse complement strand
TGGAGCAATACAGCAGCTTTTCTCGCTCGGAAGTTGCACAGCATCGGTGGTGGTATCCCTTTTCAGCTGCGATTGATCCCTCGGAAGTTTATGGAGTTCTCGCGGCGTTTCGCATGGTGAATCAGCGCACGTGAGAGGGAACAGGTAAGGCACAAATTCAAGTGGTTCGCGACGAACCATCACAAGGGCGAACGTATGACTAGTCATTTTTCAGAACAAACGGTTCAACTACCCCATCAGCAGCGCATTGCGGTATTCTTGGAGACTCCGTTAGCAACCGAGCGGGAGCTACTGCGAGGGGTCAGCCGGCTGGCTCGGGAAGTGGGGAACTGGACGGTCGAGCCGCAAGAGCGCGGGTCGATTGAGGCGACGGTTCAGCACTTGCAGCAGTGGCCGGTGGACGGCGTGTTGGGTCGATTCGCGAACGACATGAGCATTGAGCGGCTGGGGGTATTGGGGATTCCGGTGGTATCGATGGCGCCGCTGCGTCCCGATTCCACTTGTCGTGCGGTCCACGAAGACGACACGGCGATTTGCCGCATGGCATTTGAACATCTCCAGGATCGCGCGTTCACGAACTTGGCGTACTGTGGCGAGTGGGACACACCTTGGTCACGCGCACGGCATAATATCTTCTGCAAGCTGGCCGAATCGTTAAGTGGTCAGGTCGCCCATCTCTGGTTGGACAGCGCAGTCTCTGCGTCGGATTCATCTTCTTCGCTGCTGGACGTGATCGCCCAATGGCTGGAAAAACTCCCTAAACCGATCGGGATTCTGGCGAGCAATGATTCCGTCGGGGTCGATATTCTTACCGCCTGTCGCCGGATGAATCTGCGAGTTCCCGAGCAAGTCGCGGTGATGGGGATCGGCAACGATGAACTCTTGTGCGACGTGGCCGAGCCACCGCTGTCAAGCGTCGTTCCGGATTATGAGCGGATTGGATACGAGGCCGCAAAGATGCTCGACGAACTTCTGCGCAACAGGACTCCGTCGAGACAATCCGTGTCCATCCATCCCAGCCGCATCGCGGTTCGCGGGTCGACGACCGGTCGGGCCATTGAAGATCCGCAAATGGCCACGGCGATGTCGTTCATTCGTAAACACGCTTGTCACGGGATCACAATCGACGACGTCGTGCAGCACACTGGAATGGCACGCAGCACGCTGCAGCGTCATTTTCGCAAGACATTCCATCGAACGATTCACGACGAGATTGTTCAAGTCCGTTTGGACCGGGCTGTCGATCTGCTGGCCAATACCGAATTGCAGATCGATGAGATTGCACAGAAATCTGGATTCCTCCGCCGTGAGTATCTGGGCGTCGTCTTCCGACGTGAATTCGGCGAAACGCCGGCGGTGTATCGCAAACGGCAACATCGCCTGCGCCGCGGCAAATCGAACCCTGGCCCGCATAACGGCAATGGCAATGGCAGCGGTGTCCCCCATGGAAACGGTCACAACCTCGACGCCGGTCGTCGGCAATCGCGGAACGACCAGCATCAAATGGCGATGGACTAACTCGGAAGACTGCCGCATTAATCGATGCCAGCGATCATCGTTGCCCGGCTCACGCGTTCGATCCCTACGACGAACGCGGCCAGGCGCAGGCTGATGTTGTGGTTCCGCGAATAGTCCCAAACCGTTTCAAACGAACGGGACATGACCGAATCCAATTCCTGTCGGACGCGGTCCAATGTCCATTTGTAATGTTGACGGTTCTGGACCCACTCAAAGTAGCTGGCCGTCACACCACCGGCGTTGGCCAGGATATCGGGCAACACGATCACACCTCGCTCGTGCAGAATCCTGTCGGCGTCGGGCAACACTGGTGCATTGGCGGCTTCAATCAATATCTGAGCCTTGATCGCCGCGACGTTGCCACCATGAATCACCCCCCCCAGCGCCGCGGGAATCAGTACCTCGATGTCCGCCCCTAACAACTCTTCGTGCGAAATGTGCTCCGCCTCGGCAAAACCGTTGAGACTTCCGCCGTTCTTCATCGCATACGTCAATACTTCGCGGATGTTCAGCCCGCCCGGTCGATAGTACGCGCCACTCAGATCACTGACGGCGACAATCGGAAACTCTGCTTCATTCAAGAACTTGGCGGCGTGCGTCCCCACGTTTCCAAACCCTTGAATCGCAATCCGCGTGTCTTTCGGCTTTCGTTTCAACCGCTGACAAAGTTTCACCGTCAAGATCCCGACACCTCGTCCAGTCGCTTCTTCGCGACCGGGCATGCCAAACAGCTCAACCGGCTTGCTCGTCACGACCCCTGGATTGAAACCGTGATATTTGTTGTACTGACTCATGATCCACGCCATCACTTCAGATGTCGTCCCCATGTCTGGCGCCGGGATATCTTTGTCCGGACCAATAAAGTCGTGGATCCCGTCGATGAACTTGCGCGTAATGCGTTCCAATTCCCGGCGGCTGTACTTTCGCGGCTCCAGGGCAATCCCCCCCTTGGCTCCCCCAAACGGAAGATTGGCCACCGCAGTCTTCCAGGTCATCAGCGATGCCAACGACCGCACTTCGTCCAGATCAACCTCGGGATGATAACGCAACCCTCCTTTGAATGGCCCGCGAACGTTGTCATGCTGCACTCGATAGCCCACGAATGTTGCTAAATCGCCATTGTCCATCTCGACCGACACCTGGACCTGCACCTCGCGCATCGGCGTCAGCAACATCTTGCGGATTGCCTCCGGCAACTGAAGCACATCGGCCGCCTGATTAAAATAATGGCTTGTTGCCTCAAACGCTTTCATCGCCATCCCTTCCACTATCGATCCCGTTGCTGCTGTTGACGCAAAAGCTGCTCCAGCAATATGTTGGTTCTCTCCGCACGGTTTTGCAAGTCCAACATCCAGCGGATGCAATCGGCGAGAAACCAGAAAGTAATTGCCGCGGCACAGGTCATTGTCGCAAAAACCGCGCCCAACAACACGAGCGTCAGCAACGTGAGAAACATCTGCGTCGCGTCCCCACCCATCTGAGACATCGCAAAAAACGTCAACATGCTGCTGACAACCTGTACGACAATCAACAGCCCACCAAACACAATCGACAACCAACCCAGCACACGATAGAACGTCCGAGCGGTGTGCAAGGCGGGATAGTCCGACGCCGGCACCATCGCGACGCCCGCAGCATCGGCCGGTCGCAGGGCAGCAGCCACTGCTCCAACACGTGAAGCATCAGTTGACGCCACCGATGAAGCAGCGGATGCCGCCGCTGCTGGCAACTCGACAAGCTCACCCCCACTTTTTGGGTTGGCCCCATCATCCTCAACTTGCCATCGACCTGACGACAGCGATGGACTCTCCGCCGTCGCCGTCAAAGCCGCGAACGCCAACTGTGGATACACCGTTCCGGCAGCCACCCATTGTTTCTGCCCCGGGCCCAACACGTGACAATCACCCGTCACCCGCCCCTCATTGACCCATGCATCCAGTTCGCTGCGCTGCACCGGGCCGAATGTCTGCCCGTCCTCCGTCCGCAGGGACCACCCTGCCAGTCCAGCCGTCTCGCCTTGTCCCACGCCCGCGACTTCTCCGGGCGACGGCGCCGACATTGCCCGATTTTTGTCACCGTCACGCACTCCCGGTATCTCTACCATCTGTTGACACTTCGGGCACTTCACTCGCTTGCCCTCCGAACCGTCGGGCACACGCAGTTTTGCCTGGCACTGCGCGCAGACGACTTCCAACGCCATGAATCAACTCCCACTGCGCCCCTGATCGCTTTTCACATACCTAACCCGTGTTGCACAATTGACACATGCCCCGCTGCCGTCCCCTCACGCCATCGCTTGTCGTTTCCCTACCTTTATAATCAACTTGACCGCCGTGTCGATTGCGTTTGTGCGAATCTCACGCTCCCCGGCGGCAATCAAGGTGATTTCAGCATGACCGATGACTTTTTTGTCCGAAGTTTTGCGCCACCGGCAATCTTCTTGTTAACAGGGCAATCGACGGTTCGGTCGATAACACTTGCCCCGGCGAATCCAAACCCTTTCCACGCAAAACAAGAGGAAACACATGAACGATTACATCAACGTACTGAAGACGAAGTATGCGGACTTCTCCGGTCGTGCTCGCCGCCGTGAATACTGGATGTTTGTGCTGTTCAATATTATTTTCGCCATCGCCACGATGCTGGTCGACGGAGTCCTGTTCGCCGCCCTGGGCATCGCCTTTTTGAATATTGTCTACTCTCTGGCCATGCTTGTACCAGGGATTGCCGTCACGGTCCGACGACTGCACGACACGGGCCGCAGCGGCTGGTGGATCCTCGTGGCCTTAGTTCCGGTCGTCGGTCCACTCGCACTACTCGTGATCCTGTGCCTGGATAGCCAACCCGGTACGAACCAGTTCGGTTCCAGTCCGAAGGGTGCCGCCAGTGCTACCGCTGGACTCGCTGCCGCATAGCAGTGCGGCATGAAGTTGGCCGCCGGTCCAAGACGGAGCGCTGCGTCAGGACCGGCCAACGCCGCTATTGCTTTTCAAGAACCAACGTTCGCACACGTCGTCTTGTCTTCTCAAATTGAATTCCCGTTTGCTTTGCCAGGTTCGCTACCGTCGCCTCCTGCTCGACCGTCAACTGACCTTCTTCCTTCGCGGGATCGATGTGGCCGTGCAACCGCCACGACAGTTTTTCCGGCTGCGGTTCAGCGACGTCGTTGACGATCGGGACATGAATGTAATTGCCAGCCCATTGCAGCATCTCCTTCAAGTCGCCGCTGCCCCCACCCGCACCGCTGTCTAAATCGAATTGGCTGCCAAAGATATGCAACGAGTCGCTGCGGATCGTGCCCCGATCAGTAATCGTAACGTCGGTCCCCTCTTGTCCGTCGACCGGCGTGAATTGATAGTTGCCCGTCGCGACGAAAACTTCCCGTTCGACATCGCGGATCTCCGCCTTGACCGCTATCTTCATTTCATGCGTGAGGATGTCCGAGATTTGCCCGGCCAGCTTTTCCGGGTCTGCTCCCTCACGAATGATCCAATCGCCAGGCACGCTCATCGAGAGCACTTCTTGGGGAGCCAATATTTCATGACGCTTGAATCCTGTCGCTGTATCAAGTAGCGTCGACAACGAATAGCCCCTGTCCGGACCGCCCGAAAACGTCATCCCCCAGCTTCGTAGTTTTCCCTCCTTTTCGAAGAAGATCATTCCATCTGGACCTCGCGGAATCGCGCGTGCTTGACTCGGATGTGCCGCTAGATAATAGACCTGGCGTTGGTCCGGAAACGGTGGCGGGATGCGCACGATGTCGCGATCCGCCGACAGCGCATAACCGAAGTCCGCCGTCAGTACCTGCAAAACCGATTCGCCCGTCTCTCGCAATTGCCTTAATCGATTCACCGCGTCTTCATTCTGTCCATTGGCGTTCTGTGCACCGACAGCGCAGATCCAAAGTAAGACACCCTCCGCAACGATCCTGCTAATGCGCTTCATGAAATGGTCCTTGATATGCATGGTGAAAAACGTCCCACATGCTGTTCGTTCGACGCTGCCGACAACCACACTCGGTCCTGTCATGGACGTTGCCCGTTCGGCTCCGTTCGTGGCAAAGTCACGACACACAACTGTCCTCCTTGTCCAGCTACAATCACCGCATCACCATCCGGCGCCGCCTCCAATTCATACGGCCATCCGCTTATCGCCCTTACCGCCACATTTCGATCACCTCCCCTGGGCAACAGCTTCGCTGTTTCCGGTTCGATCCACAAGATACTGCCATCCTGTCCCGCTGCCGCCAAATGTCGACCGTCACGCGTCCAGCAAATCGCGTTGGCCTCCACGGGCAGCGTAGCGAACCGCATCAGCCGCCCAATGGTCGGCTGCCAAAACCGAACAGTACGGTCCGCACCGCATGTGGCGACCATCGGCGGCCCCGAGCCTACCGCCGAATCCGTCGCCGGACCACGCCTTGGTCGCGGACGCACGGCCATGTCATAAACTGGCCCACGGTGCAAATCAAGTGTTCGACGCAGCCTGCCCGATGAGAGTTCCCACACCCGCAAACTGTGGTCGTAGGCCGTTGTCAGTAGCCAACCCGCCTCATCCCCTCCACCACCGCCCAATAACTCCAGCGCAGTAACTCTCCGCGAATGGCCACGGAAAACCTTAGTGGGCTCCTTTTCAACGGTGAGGTTGCGATCAAGTTCATAGAGACACGTCGAGTTGTCGCCGCACGCCACGACAATGCCGTGGTGTCCGTTTCCCAATTCAGCGAAGTCGCCAGCGAGAATGACGTCATTGGTAACGATCGCCTTGTGCAAACTATCTCCCGACGACCACGCCAACACTTGAAACGCCCCAAAGTCCGCCGGTACGCCTCCCGTGATCAACAATCGCTGGTCGTCCTCTGACAATGCCAGGTGATGTACGTGATCGACTTCGGTTGCCAGTTGTCGCACAACGTGCAGGTCAGGCCAACTGCGCACGGTGATCCCAGCTTGCGAACCTGTCAAAACGTATTGCCCGTCCTGTGAAATTGCCAGGGCCGTGATGGCAGGCTCGGCGCACAAGCCCGCCGATGCGCCAAAGGCAATGATTATGGTGCAAGCTGCTGACTGGATTGCCATAAACAGCGCGTCGCGATTTGCCGTCGATGGCATCATGATGCACGAATCGGTCTGACGTCGGTGTTGCGATA
>JAGQPD010000338.1 GCA_020426865.1 Planctomycetales bacterium | reverse complement strand
CCCTTCCGCCACCCAATCGCTCGCAAAATACTGATCTCCTTCACGCGTTCGACGACTGCCATGATCATCGTGTTGAGCATGCCGATTGCTCCTACCGTGATGGCAATCATCGAGGTCAGCCAAGCCATGGCATGCGTCGCCTTGATGTGCAGAGAATTGCTGACATAGTCGTTGGTCTGTTTCGCCGACAGTCGATAGGAGTTGCCGTTGTCATCGGTGAGCTGATCAATTTGATCGCAGATCTTCTGAACTTCGTCATGACTGGCGCCAGCATTTTGTAAAATTACCGACATCCCCGTGATCCGCCCTTCTCGCAAGGTCATTTTCTGCATGGCCTTCAAGGGTATGATGAAGCAGCTGTTTTCTTGCCAAATGGGGCTGTGAAACACACCGACCACCTTCATTGCGTGACCATCGATCTCCAGTGTGTCCCCTAATTTCTTTTGGATCTGTTTGGACAGCTCGTCACCTAACATGACGGTCCCTTCTTCGTCCTTACCGATCGGACCGCCTTCGATGAATTCGAGCGAATCAAACAGGAAGCTATCAGGGTCCCATCCCTGGAGCACGAGGCTCTTGTCGGTGTTGCCCATACGATAGGCAATGATATCCAGCAAGCCGGGTGCCGCAGCCTTCACCCCTGGAACCTGCTCGACCTGATCGCGCGCGGCCAGGCTGATATCACTGGTGAGCTGATCCAGCACATTGGCTTCCAGAACGACGATGTCGACCCCCCGACCCGAGAACGATTGGACCATTCCGCGTTCAAAGCTATCGGAAATGCCAAGTAGTGAGATCGTTGTACCGACGGCAACGGCGATCCCGATGCACGTCAACGTCGTGCGGACTTTGCGCCGCAGTAGATTCTTCAACAGAAAGGTAGAAAATCGCATGGTGGCGTATTCTAGTGTGGCTCGACCGCGGTGGGAATGCCAGCAAGTCGCCGCAAATGCCCTTGCACCAGCGAAACGAACGCCGTCGAATTTTGCAGTGGCGCAAGGTGTTTCGCTCCTGGTACAACGTCCATTGCCACGTTCGGCAAATGATCCTTAAGGAATTGACAGGTTGCGTGAAACGGGGAAAACTCGTCGTACAACGCAACGACTGGTTGAGTGATGTGACTCAGTTGTTCGCTTCCCAAGCCATCTGGTTGAAAGGCTTCTTCCCCCGCCGAGGTCGATGACAGCTTGGACAAACTCGACAACCACCGAGCACCGACGATCCCCAACCGGTCCTTGATGACCTGAAATTCGTTGTCGTCCATTTCCCGAATGGTGCGAAACAGGCGGGAGAAATCGACGGTTTCGCCAATTTCGCGCCCGCAGGCGGCCAAATGTTCTCGCAATTCACCCCACGGTTCGGCTTGTCCCATGTTCGGCTCAAGTTCGGCCATGCCGGGAAAGTAGGTATCCGACAATACAACACCAAGCACGCGATCCGGACATTTGTAAGCAGCGTGCATACCGATCACGCCGCCATAGCTGTGTCCCACGAGATACGCCGCTCCCAACCCCAAGGCGTCCTGAAGTTGCACCAGGTCGTCCACCATCTGGCTTGACTCGTACCCGGATTGCGGAACGTCTGTGGCGCCATGCCCGCGCAGATCGTACGTCGTGACACGAAACTCTTTCGACAATTCATCGACGATGTTCGTCAATAACCAAATCGAAGAATTGCTTGTGAAGGCGTGAATCAAGATCACGTCGGTACCTTCACCGCGAGTCTGGTAGTGAAACCGCAACTTGTCCAACTCAACATAGGGCATGAGAACGCCTCACCATTCGCATTATGAAAGACTGCGACTGAGAAACTCAGCCAGTTCGCCGACCGTCAAATCCTCTACCTGCCGGTCACGCAACTCGGACAAAAAGGCCCCAAACGGCAATGTCTGTCCATAGGTTGCTTCCAACGTTTCGCCCAGCACTACGGCATCGATGGACGCAAAACCCAGCTCGCCGAAAAAAGTCGTTTCTGCTGTGATTGGATCGGAGTACTCTCGACCCTGGAAGTTGCTCAGCAAATCCGCAAGTTCCACAAGTATGGCATCTACGTCTCGGGGCATTACGATCTCCTGTACTGGTCTCATTACGACCACGGTTCGGCCAGAGTCACAGCAACCACCATCTTGTTTCTCGCGACCGTGTGGACTCGCCATCCCCGAGCGGCCCGAGACGTTTCTTCGGCAATTACGACTTCCACATCGCCACTGGCAGGATCCACGTGTCGGACGGAAAACATCTCTGTCCGCCAACCGCGATCGCGAAATGCACTGGCAGTAGCTCGCTTGGCAGACTCCAACCGCGCTTCCGCAATCGGCAAGCTGTCCCCAAACGCCATCGCCAGTTTGCGTTCGTCAAGTGACAGCCCGCCGGTATCTGATCCGGTTTCTGCCGTGGCCCGTTCTCCCATCTGCCAGATCGCGACTCCCACGGTCGGCGATTCCGATGCGACACCCACGACCACACTTCCCGTACTCGCGACCGACACATGCGGAAATAACGCGGGGCGTTCGCCACGGCGAATGCCCGTAAAGTATCCTCCGTGGTGATCTTCGAGCTCCACGTCCGCCATAAACATGCGTTCGCCGCTGCGTGCCCGCCAATGCTGTCGTACGGCGTCTTTACCAACGGCACGCCGGAACAGCCATTCGGTCTGACGGTCCACTGGCAGCTGCAGTTCACGATAACTCTTTTGTTCGCGTTCGCTCAACATCACTGCCACGGCCGCCACTTGCATGGACGGATTCTGCAAATCGGTTGGCACGTCCAATAACATGCAACTTGCTTTTGGCGATTGCCGGCCCTGCTCCGGGCCAGCACGCCAATCATCCGGTAATGTCCATTCAGCCTCCTGACTGAGAAAATAGACATCCTTGGGTCCGTGAAAATTGAACTCATGGAACGGCAGATAAAAACGATAGTAATGGCAGCCAGAAAAGCGGCACCACAGTCTTCCGTCCGGACGCACGACATCAAAATCGTGGGTGAATTGTCGCGTCGTCTCCTTGGTCGAACGTGAAATACTTGACAATGTCGTGCCGACCGGCAGCATGCCATCGTAGAATTCGACCCGATCAATCCCGACTGGCAATAGGATCCGCCCTTCCTGGTCCGGAAACTCCAAATGCCAAGCGGCCATCGGATGCATTGCGACATCCATCAACACCGGATCGAGGACGAACCTACAATCCGGTTGCGAGGCAAACAACTGGTGACGCGGCAGCACTTCGATCGACGCATGCATCCCCTCACCACTGACGGCATCTAGCGACCGCACGCCTTGAAACGCTTCGCCGTGGAAGAGGTTGTTGTAAAGCACCTCCAACGAAATGGAACTGGCTCGTTCGTCGTGTAACCGCATTTCCGACTCGGGTGCCGGAGGCAGTTGCGGTCCCATCATCACCGTCGCAACTGCGGCCGTCCACTTGTTGGCCGTTCCCGCCGTGCTCCCTTCGATCTGCCGCACTTCCACCAGAAACTCGTCAGTCACCAGGTTGCTCAATGCATCCGTTACCGGCGCCCGCTTGGCGGTCACCTGAACCGTGGTCGGATCTTCCGCCAACGCCAGCCAGCGTAACAATCGCACATTCTTGAAGCCAATAATCTTCCGACTCGGCAGCAGACGCTCGCAAACCTCCGCGATCATTTCCAAGGTGAATGTCATCGGCACGACAGGCAACCCGTGCTGGTCCGGCACAACCTTGCTGACACTGCGCCCCCCTACCGTATGCTGTAACGCATACAGATCCTCGCCCAAATCGAATTTCCGGAGCACGACGATGCGTTCGCCAGCCTCCAGTTCGACGACATCACCCAGCAACGGTCGCGTTGGCACCGGCAATGCCGCTTCCTGATCACCTGCGCCGGCCTGAGTTATTGACAGCGAGGGGGCGAGTTCATCGGGTCGTTGACGATTATGCGATGGTTCACGGCCGCGTCGGCGCCGACCGCCACGTGCCGGACGTTGTCCACTCGATTGTTGTCCACTCGATTGTTGTCCACTCGATTGTTGTCCACTATAGCTATGCATCACTTGGCCTTGGACCTGCAAGAAGTGTTGCATATTCGCCCAATAGTTATCCATGACACTGACGGCAAGCGGATTGGTGCGTGGAACAGTGTGGTTGTCGGTGGAACGACCTTCCTGTACATCGTCATGACTAAGTGTGCCATCGTGGGATGGTCGGTCGGCAAGTCGTTCTTGGTAGAAGGGGGAGACGTCCAGATTCACGTGGTGGACAGCCAGTTGGGCGACGGCATGCTGCAATTGTCGCCAAGCAGTACCGCGAGCCACATTCATCGGCACGACCAACGACGCCCGCCCGCGTAGAATATCCTCGGTGAAAGAACAGAGGTTGTTTTTGGGACCGACCTCCAGGAAAACGCGAACGCCATCATCGTACATGCGATTGACCATCTTGGTGTACTCGACCGGAGATTCCCAGTGGCTGACCGTCAACTCACGGATTGAATGCGAATCCTTGGGAAACAGGTTGGCGGTGGTACACGAATAGATCGGTACCTTCGGTGTGGTAAACGGCGTTCGCCGGAAAAGTTCCCGTAAGGGTCCCATAAAGGGCGCAAACAATTTCGTGTGGTACGGACGATCTAGAGTCAGTCGTTCGTAGACCAGGCCACGTTGTTTGATTTCGTTTTCGACTTCGATCATGAAATCGGTTAGGCCAACGATCACCGATTGATGCGGGCAATTGTCCATCGCCACAAATGCCTGGTCGTCCAATCCGCAACGAAGAGCGGCGTTGGCTAACACTTCTTCAGCGATTTGCCGGCGAGCGCCAAGTGCCAGCAAGACGCCCTGATTCTCTCGCTGATCGGCCAGTCGCCCGATTTGCTGGAATCCATGCGAGACCCGAAAGAGGTTTTCTTCGATCGGCATGTTATCGTGTGTACCGACGCAGCCGGCGGCGATCAAGGCTGCCAATTCGCCGGCACTATGGCCTGCCATGGCATCGCAGCGAATTGACAACTCGCTTGCCAATGTGTGCATCATGTAATCCGCGATCAACACGCTGAACATGGCGTTGTCCAACCGCCGCAGTTCCTGGTCCAATAAATCACGATCTTGATCGTCGTAGCGGTCGGCCGAATCAAAAAAACGCGTCAGCGAAAACGCTGGTTCGTCAGACCGTGACACGACGTCGTCTACCATTTGGAGCGTAGCCGCGAGGCTGGGAAAGAGTTGCGGTAAACCGGCCAGCATTCCCAGGTACTGTGCCCCTTCGCCGGGGAAGAGGAAGGCTACCTTTCCACCTATTCCAAGCGGATTCGCCGAATAGTAGATGCCCGTTACGTCACGAATCTGTTCGCATCCGGGCGAGTTCAATCGCGATACCGCCTTCTGCAACTTGTTGCGCAAATCTTCCAGGTGCGACGCGACAATGGCAATCCGTCTTTTTCCGGGGCCCAGCCCGGTGTTCAGCACATATGCCTGCGATTGCAGGTCAATATCGCCATCCATCGGCAAGCGGTCTGCGAAGTGGCGCAGCTGATCGGCAAGTGCGTGCTGCTCGTCGGCCGCGAACAAAAGCAGTTCGCAATCTCGCCCTGTTGAGTTCGTGTCACCGACGATATGCTCACCAACAGCCTGCCGGGGCTCAAGTGCCAACCGATTTTGGCTCATGGCGAGCACCCCCCTCCCCGGAACTTTTGGGGCGCACTAAATGTTCGGCACCACCTGCGATGATGACTTCACTTTCCCCTTTTTGCCCGGCACTTAATTCATCCACCAACATTTTCGCGCCAACGTGCGGTGGAATCAGTGCGATACCACGGGCGACAAGATGCTTTTCCAGATGCGATACCATGCCGCGTTCCGCCCACGGACCCCAGGCGACCGCCAACACACGTCCGGGCCAACGGCGATCGAGTTCCGCCGCCAATTTGCTCAACACCTCATTGGCGGCCGCATAATCCGCTTGGCCACGATTGCCGTAGCGACTGGCAATCGACGCAAACAAGACAAAGACGCGGACCGATTGCGGATCCAACAGCTGAGCCAACGCAAAGGCGCTATCTACTTTCGTGTTAAATACTCGGTCAAACGATTCGGGGGTCTTGTCACGCAGCAATTTGTCTTCAATCACACCAGCTGCGTGCACAACACCGTCAATTTTTCCGTACTTGTCCCTTAGCCGACTGACTAGCTGCGACAGGGCTTGTTCATCTCGCACATCGAGGCTGTGATATTCGACCTTGGCACCTGTGGCGCGAATGGCCTGCAGATTCTCACGTATTTCGCGGTCGACCATGAGTCGTCG
>JAGQPD010000337.1 GCA_020426865.1 Planctomycetales bacterium | reverse complement strand
GCGGGGACCGCTGTTTCGCTTCCGCTGGTGGCGGTTCCTGCACGAATTGCGGACCCCTGCGCCAGATAAGCGTCAAGCACATCGTCATACCATCGGTCGAATGTCACCGGCAAGCGTTCGAGCTCCGTCGGCAATCCTGGCCGAATTGAGCGAGACCAAGGTTCCCGGCGAGCCGCTTTACATGAGCGACGAAGACGGCTGGCGCCCCTACTTGCCGTTGGTCGACGACTTTCTTTCCGCCTTGCAGGTCAGTGAGCCCGTGCGATTTTTTACCAGTAGTGGTGTCACGCAGGTGACCCCGCCACGAACGGTTTGGCAACGGTATCGGACAGCCATGATTCTGACCGTTCACTTCGCCCATTATGCCAAATTGAGAAATTGGACCGATGCCGAACAAACACCGGCGTCGTCGTATGTCCGCGCGATGGAAACACTGGGGTTTCAGGTCGAGTTTCTCAGCAGTCGCCAATACGAGCGGACTGACAAATCGAACCGAACATACCGTGCGGCCACCGATGAAAAAGACCAGAGCGTGCACCGGTTCTTTGGGGTGCTCCTTCCGTTTGCCGTCGCGGGGCCGCTGGAATCGGTCGAGCGAGTTGTCGTCGACTTTGTCGACTATTTCAACTCCATTTATCAAAACAGCCTCGTGCAACTGTTTCTGTTCATGTTCGGTGCCGCCGGGGCGTTCATGGCCACGCACCTGGTGGCCAACTACCGCTTTCGCTATGCGCGCACTAGCGTTCCCATCTGCATCGGCGGATGGGGAACACGGGGGAAGTCCGGTACGGAACGATTGAAGGCCGCCCTGATCAACGCCTTAGGATACAGCCTGATCTCCAAGTCGTCTGGGTGCGAAGCAATGTTCATCATGGGAGAAACCTACGGCGAGGCTCGTGAGATCATTATCTACCGCCCCTACGATAAAGCGACGATCTGGGAACAGCACAACCTGATGCTGATCGCCGCGAAGTCCCAACGCGACGTGTTCTTGTGGGAGTGCATGGGACTGACTCCCGCGTATGTCGACGTGTTGCAGCGGCAATGGACACGCGACGATCTTTCCACCATTACCAATGCCTATCCCGATCACGAAGATGTTCAAGGGCCCAGCGGTTGGGATGTCGCCCGTACGATTTCCGGATTCGTACCACGACACAGTACGTTGGTTACCAGCGAACAGCAAATGCTTCCGCTGTTGCGTGAAGAATGTGTGAAGATGAAAACGCGGCTGCATACCGTCAATTGGATCCAATCTGGATTGCTGACCGATGATGTCCTGGCACGTTTTCCCTATTTGGAGCATCCCGACAATATCGCCCTGGTGACCTCGCTGGCAGAATTACTGGGGTGCCATGCCGATTTCGCCCTCAAGGAAATGGCCGATCGCTTGATTCCGGATCTGGGAGTTCTAAAGACCTATCCCCCTGCACCCGTGCGAACGCGTCGATTGGAGTTCATTAACGGCATGTCTGCCAACGAACGATACGGGTGCATTAACAATTGGAAACGCATGGGGTTCGACCGTCAGGATCCGTATCAAGAACCGGGCACTTGGATAACCACCGTGGTCAATAATCGAGCGGACCGAGTTCCCAGATCTCGCGTCTTTGCCCGGATTCTCGTGTTTGATATCTCCGCGGATCGACATTATCTCATTGGCAATAACTTGAAAGGACTCCAGGGATTTATCTGGGAGGCCTGGGAAGAATACATTGCTAACGTCTCACTTTGGTCCGGCCAGAACAGTCAGCGTTCCGAGAGCCCGCAGGAAGTCCTGCAGCGATTGGCCATTCGATTCCGACAACCGTTTCGGCCCGAACATGTTCAGGCTCGATTTGCCGCCATGCTGCCTGCTATCCTCCATGCCAGTGGACGTACTGACGCCCAGGGCAAGCAACTCAAGGAAATCGAAGGTCTGTGGAACCAACCCGATCGCGCGATTCAACGTCTGACCCAACTCCGCGTTACCGACGACTTGTGTCGTTCGGTCCTTGAGCATCTCACGGAATGGAACGAGTCGTTGCTGGCTTTCCAGTCGCTGTCCGAACAGATCAGTGCGACGTCGTCGGCCGAACAATCGTCGCTCGACCGCCAGCTCCACGCCTTGCTGCGCCGCTGGTTTGCTCGCAAGCTAGTCGTCGTGGAAGACTATCATGCCACCGGCGACGAGGTGATTTCAGCGATCTGTGCGGAGACTCCCGCTGGATTCCTCAATCGAATCATGGGCGTACAGAACATTAAGGGGACTGGACTCGATTTCGTCTACCGCTGGCTGGCGTGGGAAAAGTGCTTCCAGGCCTGCCAGTTACTCAGCGACGGGAAGCCAAACGGAACGCAGCAAGGGTTGCAAATGTTGGCCGAATTCCAAGAATTCGGCGTGCTGACCAACGAGCTGGCACGTGATACATTGCAGCGCGTCAAGCGGTCACCTACGGCGCAGCGCGAGCAATTCCAAGCCGACATCGAATTGATATCCAACCGGCTGAACCAGGCGGCACGTGCGGCCGAGGCCTCTGCGAGCCACGACGAAGGGGAAGTCCACTGGATGAACCGGTGGTTGGTCTCGGCACTGGAAGACTTCCTTGACGTAGGGGATGCCGTGTATCGAAGGAAACAGGCCGACCAGATCTATCGAGATCTCATCCATCAGCGGATCAGTTGGAGCCGGGCGGTGCTGGAATTGCGGGCGCTCAGTAAACGTCAAAAGGGCGGATGGCTCGCCGATCGCCTGCGGTCCTTACAGGTTTGGCTTTCGGGACGAACCGGGATGTTGGCCCATCTGCCGACGGTGGAAGCGGTTCCAGAGAAGAAGCCGGCAACTGCCACCACAGTTCCACACGGTGCCGCCGCGTCGGACTCCGAGGCCCCTCTTCCGCGCGGTTCGGCGCGGGGCTTTCCGCCGATCGACTCATCGCTGCCGTTGCCGCCGTACCAACCCGATTTTTTTGAAGAGACATATTGACTTGACGGCACCATTCCCCCCAAAATGTAGGGGTTGGTGGCAAGGATTATCAGCGAGTCAAGATTTCCGGCCGAGTTTGCTGACCGTGTGACGATCGTGCGTCTATGTAGGTACGGCTGTCCCTCGTTCGTGACTCGTCACTTGCCCCACTATGTTGACCGACGCTAGCGACACAGGGGAGGTACCACTTGTTAGGGGTCTCGCGTTGCGGAGTGGCTCGGTCGGGACAGTTTGTTTACCGTTTGAGTGTGGGAGTAGGCGCATGCCTCAAGGTAAGATCAAGAAGTTGATCATGGACAAGGGTTTTGGTTTTATTGAGGGCGAGAGGGGAGATTTGTTTTTCCACCATTCGGCCGTCACTGGCACGACGTTTGAGTCCCTGAAAGAGGGCCAAGTCGTTGAGTACACGGAGGGCAACGGTCCCAAGGGGCCGCGTGCCGAGAATGTTGTTGCCAGCTAGAGCGGTCCGATTGAGTGACCAGCTCGTTTGTAAGCTGTAGGGATAACGTCGAAAAATGGGAAGCCGTGTCCGTCGTCGGACACGGCTGTTTTTATGTGGCTTCACTTTACCCGTGTCCGCGCGGTGAATGGTCGAAAACCACAGACGGGGCTATTCGTCGAGGCCCGAAGCCGGTACGCTCAATGTTCCACGGCTGTCCCAGCTGTAGCAATCAAAAAGTCCCACAGCCGTCCCTAGAAGGCTGGCCAGCGAGTTCCTGCGGCATGAATTCTGGAAAGCGATGATTCCCCATGCAGATTACCAAAGATAAGGTAGTGACGTTTGACTACGCTGTTCGGCGAGAGGATGGATCGACGTGTGAATCGTCGGACGATCAAGGTCCGTCGGTCTATTTGCATGGATATGGGCAATTAATACCAGGATTAGAAGCGGCGATGGAGGGCCGCGAGGCGGGAGACGCGTTTTCGGTAACTGTGCCGCCCGATCAAGGGTATGGCATGCACGATGAGTCGCTGATGTTGACCGTGGCGGTCGACGACATCGAAGGTGCCGAGCAATTGGAAATCGGCATGGAGATCCGTTTGTCGGAGGTCGACGAAGAGGATGCGTATGGCGGCGACGAAGGGGAGGACGTGGACTGGGACGATCAGATCTTTCAGGTTGTTAGCATCGAGGATGGTCAGGTGACGATTGATGGGAACCATCCGCTGGCAGGGGACACGCTTTCGATCGATGTGGTCGTCCGTGAGATTCGCGATGCGACCGCCGACGAAGTTGCTCATCGGCATCCCCACCTGGATGGCGAGTGTTACCACGAAGAAGGGGTTGGTGACATCGAAGATGACGACTGGGGGGATGATGGCGGCGATTCGTGGGCCAGCGGTGCCATCAACGACTTTGGCGACGACGACTAGGCAGGTCAACTGGGCAGATCCACGATACGATCGTCACGGACGTCACGGACGTCACGGACGTCACGATCGTCACGGACGGGACAAGCTGGCGCCCGTATGTTTTTACTTTTCGGTCAAGTCATATACAACCGCTAGTGCTCCAATTACTCTCAAACTCATGGAGCTTGCTCGAGGCGTTGTTGCTCGGGCTGACATTCCGGGTTTCTTATCCCGCGGCAGGTAGGCTTGAGCGCCGATACGAATTCGGCAACAGAGACGGCAAACCATGCGACGAAGAGGTGGACTGGCGCGCTTGCGGCGCGCCGTCGCGTCACGATGGGGGGATAGCGCTTGTGAACGGCTGGAAGCTCGCTGTTTGATGGCGGCCAGTACGGCAAATGCCTCATTGCCGGACGGACCGGTGTTGACGACGGTAGCCGATGGAACTGGCGAAATCGAGGAATTATCCGGTTGGACGACGGCAAGCGAACGATTCACCGACGGTTTCCCGACCATTCGCCAGCGGAATTTCCTTCGGTATGTCAATGTGGCGACGGTTGGCAATCCTTCGGAATGGGGTGTGGAACTTACCGGTTCCCGCACGACTCGCGATCGCTGGAGTGTAAACTTGGCAGTCGAGCCGGGTGCAGACTACGAGCTGTCACTCGATCTGCGAATCGATAACCGTCGAACGTACACCTACACCAACCTGGACTATCCCGATTCGCTCATGAGCCTAACGGACCGCACGCAGGGAGTGTGGGCGGGACGATACTCGTTACAGGTTGACGGCGTGAACGTACTGAATCCTACGGCCACCTCGGGCCAGGTGCCGCACGGAGATGTCGATTGGTTTCGTGAGGTCGTTCAGATTCAGGCCGGCGCCAATCAACGCGTCGTAAAGGTATCGCTGGTGCTGGAGGGGTTCGACGGTAAACTCACAGTCGATAACGTGCGATTGAAGAAGGTGATTGGGTTTTACCGCCCGGAAAATCATATCGTACCGCCGTTGCAGTCGGGCCATGCGATAGCGGCATTTTCGCCCACGCAAATCGATACGAGTTCAGCGACATTCAAGATTACCGACCGAGCGATCCACATTTATCACGGCGGAGCGCGTGTCGCGCAACTGGACTTCGCATCGGGGTCGTTGACGCAACGGTCCGTTTCGGCCAATCAACGAGTCGCCTGGATTCGGACGCCGAAACTGGCGATCGCCATCAATGCGGATAGTTCGTTTTTCGTTTATGCGAACGCCGATCTGCAGTTTCAGGTGTTGGGCGCACAGCGACCTTATCATTACATGCAGGTGGGGCAGTTGTTGGTATCGAACGGAGTCGAGTCATTCGCGTTCGCTCCCATCCGCTCCCGCGCCGAATACGCTCGACTTGGTTACACGATCGACAGTACAACGGGCGATCGCCTTTACAATGAAGTCGCCATCACACGGGCGGGATTGAAGAACTGGCGAGTCCGTGAATCGCTCGATGCCAACAACCAGACGGACTGGGGAGTCTTCTACACGGCGGCTCGAGGTGACGCATTTGTCGGAGCGATCAATGCCAACGAGGCGTTCTATGATCGTGACTTTTCTACGGACGAGGTCGATGTGCTTCGCGGTGCGGATGCCACGCGACGTGCCGCTGCCCAAAACGCCGAGTCACTCAATGCGTTTCGTGACAATGGCAAGTCCGTCGCGCTCCTGTTGTGGCCACAATACGCCGCGTCGCGGACCTACGGGCCGATTCCCGTGTCAGCGCGATTTACAACCGACCTGGCTGGTGACCTAACGCCTGCCGATGTTGGGGCCTTGCAACAATTGGCGGAGCAAGCACATCGGCGCGGCATCAAGCTGATCCTCTATGCCAGCCCCTATTATTATCACACGACCGATATTGACGCGTTCGTGGAAAACCTGCAGCAGATCATGGCGGACACCGGCGTCGATGGTTTCTACCTTGACGGGCTCTATCGAAATGACGTGTGGCGGTCACTGAAGCTGATGTCCGATGTTCGCGAAGCCTTGGGGGACGATGCTTACTTGGCGTTACACCTTTCCCGAGATCCCGGACTGATGACGCAGGTGAAACTGCCAATCTACGAAACGCTTGCCGACGTCGTCTGGACGGGTGAAAATGTGCCCACCCTCACCGTTGAATACCTGGCCCTGAACTCGGCCAGCGGCGTGCAACAAGTGCTCTTACCTGAGACTCGCTTCGACGGCCAGAAACGCGACTTGCCAATCGGGAAACAAATCGATCTTGCGTTGGCGCATGGCATCAAAGTGCGTGAAAACGGCGTGCTGAATCGGGCATTGGGCAAACGCGAGGTGTTTCCCGTCGAATACTATCGCCAACAGCTGCAAGCAGCTCGTCAACCCCCGACCGTGACCCCCGTGACCGTCGTGTCGCCGCCCAAGCCCCGTTCCAACCCTCGCAACCGATTCGATGTCAACGATGATGGACTGGTGTCGCCACTCGACGTGCTACTGGTTGCTGACCACCTTTCGTACCTGACAAAAAATGCCGTGACGCCGAGCAACCCGCCCGATGCGGCATATCAGTTCTTCTATGACGTCAATGGTGATGGTATCGTGACGACAATCGACATTCTGCGAATTATCGATCACCTTGATCAACTGGCGCGGCAACGTGCGACCGACGCGGCGTTCGCCTCGTCGTAAGTTGCGCAAACTAATGGACGCGGACGTCGGAATTGATATCCAAGCGTTGGACGCGAGATTACACGTCGCGCGCCAATCGAATGCCACTGAATTGCCAACGGGCATCCGGGGGAAAGAAATTGCGGTACGTCGCCCGGACGTGGCCCGCCGGCGTGGCACACGATCCGCCGCGCAAGACATATTGATTGCACATAAATTTGCCGTTGTACTCGCCCAAGGCCCCGTCCGCCGGACGGTACCCGGGATAGGCGGCATACGAACTGCTCGTCCATTCCCACACATCGCCAAATAGCTGCTTCGGTCGCTGCGACAACGCCGATGGGCTCGCCGCAAGCGGATGGTAATGTCCGCTGTCAGCGAAGTTCCCTTGTGCCATCGCGGTCCGGTCGTCGTCGGAGTCTACGGCGATGATCTCCCATTCCGCCTCCGTAGGTAGACGATGTCCCTGCCATCGAGCATACGCGTCGGCTTCGTAATAGCTGACGTGACACACCGGCTCGTCCGTCTCCACGGGACGGAGACCGGACAACGTGAATTGCATCCAAATCCCGTCCCGCTCCAACCAATACAGCGGCGCCTCCCATCCCTGCTCCTGGACTGTCGCCCAGCCGGCAGAGAGCCAGTGTTCGGGTCGACGATATCCCCCATCAGCAATGAATTCCATTATTTCACCGTTTGTTGTCAAGCGACGGGCGATCCCATATCGCTCGACCAACACGCGGTGACGTGGCCGCTCGTTGTCAAACGCGAAACCAGGTGTCGCATCCCCGATCTCGTAGACTCCTTGAGCGTGATCGGTCCAGCTTAGCGGAGTCGCCGCCTTGGTCGCATTCGGCACATCCTGCCTGGCGGCAAAAACGGGGTAGAGCGGATTGCACGACAGCACGTGTTTGATATCGGTTAACATCAACTCCTGATGTTGCTGCTCATGATGACAGCCTAATTCGGTCAGCATCGTGCTCTCGGCAGCACGCCGCGGATCGTTCAACAACGTCACCATCGCCGAATCCACGTGCGCCCGATAGCGCATGACATCAGCAACAGTCGGGCGTGACAACAGACCACGCTGCGCACGCGTAAACGCTCGACCGACGCCTTGGTAGTACGAATTGAAGAGCAACCCGTAACCGTCATGGAAGCGTTGATAGCCAGGCAAGTGCGGCACGAGCAGAAATTGCTCGAAAAACCACGACGTGTGCGCCAGATGCCACTTGGCCGGGC
>JAGQPD010000336.1 GCA_020426865.1 Planctomycetales bacterium | reverse complement strand
TTATCTGGGATTTCTTCCGCAACTCCTCGATGCCGACAGCAAATCGCCGAGGCCTGCAAACGCCTGATCAAGAACGCGATCGTCTGCTGGAACTACGTCTACGCAACACAGCTCATTGCCAGCGAGTCGAATCCAGAACGTCGCCAAGAGCTACTGGAAATCTTCCGTCGAGGCTCTCTGACCACCTGGCAGCACATTAACCTCCATGGTGAATACGACTTCTCCGACGAAAAGATGGAAGATTCGGTGGGGCTGAAGACTCCCAAAAACCTCGAGTTGAGCGCGGATTGAAAATGGGGGGCCGCAATACGCCGAAAATGCCGACTCACCAACGACTTACGTCAATTCCTATTACGGTTTACGTACCTTTGTGTAGAAACACCCAACCAATGGCGCAACCTGTCGTCAGAACAGGCACACGCCTAGCACTCATACCAGCTTCATCCATGCAACTCCTCCATGCAATATTTGCCGCTGCCGCGATTATTCTTGTCACCACGCTGTCAAACGCCGCACTTTTGACTCCCGATGATTTTATCATTGCTGTTGACTTAGACGGCGACAGTGCTGAGAACGACTTTCTCAATGGATTGGATGAAGACATCACAAATGCAATTGACGGCACCCTGGACCTTTATCTCAATTTTGGAGGTACGAATTCTGGGTTCATCGTCACGCCTTCGCTTGGGCCGACCGTGGTTACATCGTTCCAGATTACAACTGCCGTGGATGTGCCCGAGCGAGACCCCACGAGTTGGTCTTTATTCGGAACAAACGAACCGATTGCAAGTCTCAATGACAGTGATGGCGGGTCGGAAAGTTGGTCGTTCATCGACGCTGGATCGATCTCGCTGCCCGCTGCTCGTGATTCTCTAGGACCAGTTGTTCATGTCAACAACGTGGTCCCATATGCGTCGTATCGCATGACTTTCCCTACCCTCAAAGATAGCAACACGACTATTATGCACTTTGCCGAGATCCAGTTCGACGGAACTCCCACTCCTCTGCTACCGGAACCCTCGTTTGTATCCATGTCATCCGTGTGTGGTCTAGCGTTTGCGAGTGCCCGCAGGCGACCAAGGCGCAGAGTTTGAGTTTCAGCTCATTCATGGCACATAGATCGAATGCGGGTTTCGCTGGCTTCGACTTGCAACGATTAGCTTTTCTCGCGGGTCATCCAACCAAGCGTAGCGACTAGATTCGTGCGAAGATTTACGCCAAGTACGCATCGACCCTTTCTCGACTTTCGGTTGTTCGTCAGACTGATTCAAATCCAGGAGATTTCGACAACAGTCCATCTACCAACTGGCGAGAATACCGATAAAGGAACGGTTCTGTGGCCCAAACGAGGGGCATCCGTGTCAACGGTGTTTTGCTCACGATCTAGAAATATCTCCGTTTCTGACAGTCGGTTGGCTGATGTTTTCACACACGACAGTGATTTGGTGTCCCTGGACTGCTCGTAACGACTCCAAAAATCGCATCTCGATGTTTGGGTCATTGGCGACCCGAGAGCATAAGGCGGCGAATCTGGAAATGTCTTGACACCAATCCGCACCTAACGGCAATTATCAGACGTTGCGCACGGTCATGCGGCGCTTCCAGGGCCGCCATCGCCAGAAACATGCGCGTGTCCGCAACGGCTTTTAACATTTCATTTCATTCGCACTCGGAAGCTGGGCTCGGAGGCCCAAAAAAGGGCCACAAGCGAGCTTGGAGCATATTCTTACGCGAACGTGCTCCGTACCCTTCTTTAGGTCATATTGTCCGTAGAGTACGACATTGTCCCACTCGATTGGGCTGTTGTGCGTTAAAACCCCGGGGGTCCACTTCAGAATCCCCTGCCTAAACTGCGAAGATTTGGACGCCAATCAAGTTGACGAGGGTAAACAATCTGGCTGGCAGACCGCGGCTGCTAACCGCTTGGCCAGTTCTGGGCGGTTACTGGAGCTCTTTCCTTTTGAGCCCTGCGGAGGATCTTCTAGTCCTGCGGGACCGGATTCTTCAAACCGCTTCCGCCAGGCGTACAACGTATGTGTCGAAACACCGACCAGCGACGCGAAATCCGCAGCGGGCAGACCGCTCCGCCGCCACGTGTCCAGCAGCAATAGCCGTTGCTCGGGCCGAAACGTGCCTCGTGACGTGCGGCTGACGGCGTTGACCGAGGCAACTTGCTTCGTCTTGCCCCCGACCGCGGTCCCCCCGCGAGGTGGCGCCAGCCGAGGGGCCACGGGCATCGGATCATTGGCAACCTCACCTTCATCGAGCGAATCATTTCGCCAGACGATCCCATCGACGACGAGTTCATCCGATCACACTTTGATAGCACTGCCATCATCGTTCGCCGCAGACGCCACCGATTGCGCGGGCTCGGCAGACACTGCCAGCAACACGGAATCGTCGTCACTGCCTGCTGCCACGGACACATCGTCACCAACGGAAACGTCTGCATCGCCTGGCAACACCCCGCCCAATGGGGCCAAAACGGACAATTCCCTCGATCGAGCATGGCCCTGATCAACTCGGCCCGAATCCCCCAAAGCTCCCTGTTTGAAAAATCGTGGTAACATCACCAACTCCTTCCGGCGGCAACTACCGCCAAAACGAGAAGGACATTACTC
>JAGQPD010000335.1 GCA_020426865.1 Planctomycetales bacterium | reverse complement strand
TTCGTTGCCAAAACGCGCCGCTCGCCACTTGTTCTGCCGCACCATCACTGGATGACAATCGTGCTGGTAGGTCCCTTCGTCGATCTGATCGGAGAGTTTTTTTACCAGCGACTGGATCAATGCGGTCAATACCAGCACGTCATCCAAATTGCCCGGCATGTCACAGACACGCACCTCGACGGTCCCAAAACTGTGATGCGGCCGTACGTCCCACCATATCTCGCGGATCGTGTTGATGAAACCTGTCTCCACCATATGATTGACCAACCATACGTACTCACTCCAATTGCGCATCAGAGTCGGTAACCCAGCAGTCGGCAACCCTTCCATGATCTTGGATCGATGCGACTGCAATCCGGTATCGCGATGTTGCCAAAACGGGCTGCTGCAGCTGAGTGCAAGCAGCGTTGGTAAATGCTGCATGATCCGATCGCAGATCATGACCGCCTTGTCACCCGAATCGACCCCCACGTGCACGTGCAGACCAAAAGTCACCAATCGTCTCGCCATCTCCTGCAAGAGACGAACGAGATCGTGATACCGTTCAGTTGGTGTCACTAGCTGGTCTCCCCACAATGAGAACGGATGGGTCGCTCCCCACCATAGCCGCAGCCCCAAATCGTCCGCAGCACGCTCCACCAACTGCAATTTACCCCGCAGGTCACGTTCCACGTCCGCGACCGTCCGGCAGACGCTAGTATTGATCTCCAAGCAGCTTTGCATCAGTTCGGGTTTGAATTCCGTCTCCGAGCCCCTCAACGCTTCGAGCATCGCGACACAGCTGCTGGAGAGCGCCATGGTCTGTCCGTCGACCAACCCAAGTTCGATTTCGACACCGATCGTTGGCTGCGAATTGGATTGAAATGCAAGCTTCGGCATGGCCACCTCTCTGCAACAAGGATACTACTGAAGTCCAGCTTGTGACAACGTCCAGGCCACAGCGGTCGCCGCCAATAGCTTGGTCCCCACCGCGAGACATTGTTCGTCGATGTCAAACATGGAAGTGTGGAGACCCGCGCTGCCGACCAACTCCGACGCACATCCCAATCGGAACATCGCCCCCGGAATTCGCTCCAAATAAAATGCAAAGTCTTCACTCCCCATGCTGGGCCGCAGAATCTCTCGGACCCGGTCCGCCCCCAAGACCGCCTGCGCCTGCTCGCGGACGACGCTCATCAATCGCGCGTCATTGCATATCGGCCCCGTCCCGACGCCAAATTTGACCTGGATCTCTGTCTGCGTCGCCAACGCAACCGCATTGGCGATGCGAGAAATACGCTCCATCGTCTGCTCGCGAATCGCGCGGTCCAACGTCCGCATCGTGCCCGCCAGTTGCACGTGCTCCGGTATCACATTGGATGTGTGACCACCTTGAATCTGCCCGATCGTCACCACCACCGCATCCTGACTGTCCGTCGTCCGCGGGATCTGCTGATACAACACATTGATCAACATCGCCGCTGCCGCTATCGGATCACGCGACTCGTGCGGCCGAGCGGCATGCCCACCCTCACCTTCGATCACAATGACCATCTCGTCGCAACTGGCCGTCAGCACCCCGTCGCGCACCCCCACCGTGCCCGCTCGTCGTGTCGGATCGACATGTGCCGCAAGAATGGCACCGGCATCCTGAAGGGCCCCGGCTTGCAACATCTCTACCGCGCCTTGACAAATTTCTTCCGCTGGTTGGAAGATAGCTCTCACGGCAGGCTTCAACGGCAGACTGCCGGTCCGATACAGCGCCGCAATCGCCCGCAACGCCCCCACGGAACATGACGCATGTGCGTCGTGACCGCAGGCGTGCATCACGCCTGCGTGTTGACTGCAGTAATCCACACGCTTGGCATCCTGGATTCTTAACGCATCGATATCGGCACGCAATACGAACACGGAGCCTTCGGCAGCCGTATCGGGATCGCACAGGTCCGCAATCACGCCGCGTCCTTCGGGCCCCATCGTGACGTGAACGCCGTCATCGCTGAGCTGCTGGTACAGATACAGGCTGGTCCGATACTCCTCGCCCGATACCTCGGGGTATCGGTGCAGGTGCCGTCGCATTTGCACGATGCGTTCGAAATCGGCATCGACCGCCGCGATCAACTCGTTCTGCCAGGTTGCATGTAACGTGGACATGTGCCGGGCCTTTCCTTCCTCCCTGGTTCAACCGCATTGTTCAAGATACTGGTTCAAGGTGCGTCTTCCGCCTCCGCTTCTTCGCGAAGGATCCGGCCCAGCCACCACCCCCACACGATGTAGTGAAAACCGATCAATCCGAAGACGGCCGTAATCACGCCGATCACGATGGCCCCGTATCCCATGGACAAGAACGTCAGGATTCCCAGGACGAAGAAGGCCAGCATTGCCGCCAGCAACAACGACAGGATGGATCGACGTGGTGGTTCGATCGGGGGCGGCTTCAGTGGTGGTTGGGGGAGCGTCACTTGTTGGGTTATCCATCGGACGGTCGCACCAGCCACCGTTGGCCACGCGCCGCAACAGGGGGCCGATGCCGGGCATCGATCCCCTGATTATACAACGAATTCTCAGCCAATGAATTCGGGCTGCACAAGATGGGGGATAATGCCCGCGGCATGACCGTCCTTCAGGAACTTGCCGACCGCTTCGCGACCCTTGTCACCGAAGTCAAGTGTCCAATCGTTCACGTACATTCCGACGAACTGGTCAGCCTTTTCGCGATTCAAATCTCGCCCATATTGCAATGCGTGCTGCAGTGCCTCGTCGCGGTGCTTCAATCCGTATGCGATGCTTTGATGCAGCAGGGCGGTCACATCGGCAATTACCTCCGGTCCCAAGTCCCGACGAATGGCGTTCGCCCCCAACGGCAATGGTAGTTCATAACGCTTGTGCCACCATTGGCCCAAATCGACGATTAATTTCAGGTCGTTGTTCTGGTAAGTCAACTGTCCCTCGTGAATGATCAATCCAGCATCCACGGGTTGCCCCTGATAGCTGCCGGCGACGACCGCCGGAATGATCTCGTCGAACGGAACCACCACGTGATCGATTTCGGTTTCCAGGCACAGCCGCAAAGCCAAAAAGGCGCTGGTCAACGTTCCCGGCACAGCAATTCGTCGCCGCTTCAAATCGGCAAGAGCCCCGGCCTCCTTCGCCACGACCATCGGACCGTACTGATCCCCCATGCTTGCACCACAATTGCACAACACATATTTGTCCGAAAGATAAGCATACGCGTGGATGCTGACCGCCGTCAGTTCCAATTCCCCCGAAAACGCGCGACGATTCAACGTTTCGATATCCACCAGCTCATGTTCAAATCGGTAATCGCCCGTATCGATCTTATCATTGGCCAGCGCATGAAACATGAAGGCGTCATCTGGATCGGGGCTGTGGCCTACGCGGATCAATTGCTTGTTGAGCGTCGTCACGATCTTGTTTCTCCTGGCCGAAAAATTTCTGGCGTGCTAGTGTCTGCTCGTACTTAACCTAACCGGCATTCGCAGCCGCAATGTAACACGGCTGCCCCCAGGCCGATTTCGAACCAGCTGGGGGACTTTCCGGCAACCGGAAAACTTCACGAACGCCGTGGCTTATAGATCTCCGTTGCTGTGCCGAAATAGACTTCCCCGGCATTCATGAGTGTTTCGCTGAGGGTCGGATGTGCGTGGATGGAATCGGTGAGATCACGAACTTCGCATCCCATTTCGATGGCCAAGACGGCTTCGGCGATCAGTTCGCCAGCTCCGACGCCACAAATTCCGCACCCGAGCACACGTTGCGATTCGGGATCGATCAACCATTTGGTCAATCCTTCGACGCGTCCCAACGCTTGAGCGCGACCGCTGGCGCCCCACGGATAGATGGCGGCTTCGTAGGGAATGTTATCACGTTTGGCTTGTCCTTCGGTCAGACCGGCCCAGGCAAGTTCGGGATCGGTAAAGACAACGGCGGGAATTGCCTGGGGGCGGAATTCGGCGGGTTTTCCCAAGATGACTTCGACCGCGACCTTAGCTTCATGCGAAGCTTTATGGGCCAGCATCGGTTCACCGGCGACGTCGCCGATGGCGAAAATGGCCGGATCCGCCGTACGCTGCTGAGCGTCGGCCACGACGAAGCCACGAGGATCAAGTTGAACTTGAGTATTTTCCAATCCGATACCGCGGCTGGACGGACGGCGTCCGACGGCCACCAGCACGCGGT